>CAZZMT010000001.1:0-10714 GCA_964655395.1 uncultured Candidatus Bathyarchaeia archaeon
AGCACTCATCAGGATAAATGAGTATAGGAGGCTTAGACCTGTCAGGATTAGGCAACAAAATATCCATTCTGCAGGCCTTAACACACAAGGGTTCACGAAACGTGGGGTAACAACCATCACAAACGTTCGGGTCAAACTCTATTATTCTGCTTGGGGTTATGGGAGCATAATACTTTTTACCTTCACTCATAGGCTTTCACCAAGGCTTATGCTTTTCATAATTAGCCCTATAAGTCGGCTCATAAGGCGGCATAAGCCACCAACGGGGCGGAAGCTCTCTAAACTCTATTTGGCCGTCACTTTTAAGCCGCATAGTCAGCATACCCTCAATCTTACCTTTACGCATTCTTTCAAGCGTGTAAATTGCGGTTAGTTTCGCGTTTTCCAACGCGTTTAAAGTTTCCAAGCTTCTTGTCAGCTCATGTGGATTTCTTGCCACCAACTTTTTGGCCTCCCCATTTTCGAGCTCGTCAAGCCATTTTAATGCGATTTTAACCATTTCCTCATTTGACAAATCGTTAATATACGTCCGCATAACGGTACATATTGCAACGTTAAGCTCCCTCCAGTCGATTCCGTACTTGTTTTTGGTAGGTGTGTAAACCCTTTCCCGCTCCCGTTCAACCTGATCCCAATCAATTTTTCCAAAAGAGGCTTTTTTAGCGTACTCGACAGCCTTGGCGCCCGCCCAGCGTCCTGAAACAGCTGCACCAGCATGTTCCAAACCGTAGAAGCATATGTCGCCTGCAATAAAAAGGCCTTCAAGGTTTGTTTTAAAGTCCCAGTCATGTAGAAGGCCTCCGCCAGCAGAAGTAAACAGGCTGCCCAAAGGGTCTAGATGGCGGCCATGAGCGCCTAGAAAGTAGGATTGAAGCATATCCTTATCCGGATTGAAGCCTGCTTGGGTTAAGTTGCGGTAAACAATCCATGTTTTGCCTTCCTGCGCAACCATTAACCCGAAGATCACCCTTCGCTCATGTTCAGGCATTTCGGTTAAATCAGCGTATAATGGCAGGCTAAACTCTCCCTTTTTCAAGCTTTCCAGAAATTCTTGGAAAACGCTTGGCATAAAGAAAGCGTGAGAAATAGGCACAGTTTCAGGCCAGCTTGGCGGGCCGCCTAGAGCTTTATATCCTCTTAGGCTCGAGTTAACACGTTCCTCAAATGTTGAAAGCGTCTTTGAAGTTAAGGGATCAATCCATGGGATTACCTTTCCATTAGCGTCAACCATCGTGGCCGGATGCCAGGTGTTGCTTGGATTACCCGTAGCATAGGATGGCATGCTTCCATGGCCTGTGCCCCTTCTAAAGCGGGCGTCAGAACCTACAAATTCTGCGCCAGCCTTCCAAGCTGCTGCGTGTCCGATTCCCACAATAGATGGAGAATGCAGCGAGTAAAAGCCGTATCCAAGATAGCCAAAGATTCTGAGGCCGCCGTCAAACATCCCTGTGCAAAGCACGGTTGCTTTAGACTTGAATATGTAAAATTCTCCGGTCCGCGTATGGACGCCCGTAGCGCCTATAACGCGTCTCCCAGGCTGGCCGTTTTCAGTTAGAAGGCTTGTAACTATTATTCTACTGTATAATGGGACTCTTAGTCTGAGGAGTTCGGCATATAGGGCGTGCCTGAAGGTTTGTCCCCAAACTCTGATAGTACATTTCACGTCGTAGTCATATGCGTAGAGGAGTTTTGTTTCCTCGTCCCTGAACGGTGCGCCCTTAAACTCGTCTTCTGTATCCCTAATTTTTGCACCCATTTTCTCAAGTTCTAGAAGCGTCTTATAGGACTCGTTATATGTTATGTAGCGGCCTATAGGATTGAATGGAAGCCCCCTTTCAGTAACGTATCGTTCCATGATCTCTATGGCTTCATCAGGCTTAACTTTACATGCTGGATTGTCAAAGGCGTTATGCCAGTGGTCAACTCCAGCCGGTCCAGCGGAGAAAACGTCCATTTGTTCAACCACGGCCACTTTCCCACCCATTTTTGCAGCAGTTATCGCAGCCCAAGAACCGGCAATTCCACCGCCTATAACAAGAATGTCAGTTTCAATCTCGTTGATCTTCTCATAATCTACTGGGTAGGGCCATTCAACACAAAGATTTTCCAAACAAATTCCTCCGATTTAATAAACATGATAAAGCAGAATTTTTAATATTTTTGGCTGTTTTAGACACAGACTGTTTCTGGAGTTTCTAACCATTTTAAGTGGCTATCGCTATAAGGCATTATTGCGACTCCGCATAAGTTACATGTCCTACTGCGGACGTGAATTTACATCGCCGCTGTCCAATGTAACAACGGTGTTGGCGAGTTTGCTAATAGATGGTGAGCCTTAACAGTAGAGTTAATTGTGCACGTTTGCTTGGGCGGCTCACAAGTACATCGTCCATCGAAAACTTGGCAGAATGGTGACGCCCGATCCTCACAGAACCGTTAGAATTGTCTACCCTCAAAGTTTTCCCACTATTGGACAAGCTTCAAAAGGGCAATTACTTTGAAACCACAAAACATATAAATTCTAATTAGAGGTATTTCAAAACACGTTTTAAACGTTTAGGAGGAGTTTCATTGACGAGAAGGTTTGACGCCGAGGTTCTTGTGGTTGGCGGAGGAATGGCAGGCGTCGCCGCCGCTATCGCTTCTGCAAGAAACGGGGCAAACACTCTCTTAATAGAAGGTCAAACGAGCCTAGGTGGCCTAGCAACAAACGGTTTGGTTACTGGAATCGTGGACGCTGACGGTGGAATTTGTAAGGAATTCCTAGATAGAATGGATGGGATAGGCGCGTTACATCCGCCTGCACAAATAGATCCTGAGAAAGCCAAATATGTGCTTGAACAAATGGTTTTGGAGGCAGGTGTAAGAATCTTATATGGCATATATGCAATCGACGTAACCTTACAGGACAACCTTATTAAAGAGGTTATTTGCTGGTGTAAATCCGGCAAAGTGCCAATTGAAGCAAATGTAGTTGTAGATACAAGTGGAGATGCAGATGTAGCTGCCTACGCAGGTGTGCCTTGCGAGGTTGGCAGCATCGAGTACGCGGGACTTAACGAGTCCACAACGCTTTGTTTCAAACTTAGCGGGGTAAACATGCGTAAGTATAACGAAGCAGTACGAGAGGCTAGAGAGCGAGGACTGATGCTGATCGCCGACCTTCAGGAGAAAGCTGTTCAAAACGGCGACCTGCCATACTTTGTGTTTCCGGGATGCTTAATATATAACGTGCCAGGGACTCCTGAAGAGGATAGGGAAGTCACAGTGACGATGGCGCACAGCTTTTATTGTCGCTGCACGGATGTTGAAGACTTGACCAGGCAAATTCTTGAACAGCGCCAGCAAATAATTTATCTTGAAAAATTCTTTAGAAAATATGTTCCGGGATTCGAAAATTGTAGAATTTCAGGATTTGCCAGCATGCTTGGCGTGCGTGACTCAAGGCGTATAAGGGGAGAATATGTGCTCACCTCGGAGGACGTTGTCTGTGCAAGAAAATTCGAGGATGGAATTGCAAGATTCGGCTCATTTCTGAACACGCATCATCCAACAAGCAGAAAATTAGGGTTCAAGCGGCACATACACCTAAAAGAGCCTAAGGAGCCAGCTGTATGCAGGCCAGCCCAATGCACGGCGGAGATGCACCCGATAGGCAAACCTGGAGGCTACGAAGCCCGCGTCAGACCAGGAGAGTACTGCGAAATTCCCTACAGAAGCTTAGTGCCCCTTAAAATTGACAACCTTCTAGTAGCCGGAAGATGCATATCCGCGGATTTCGACGCTATTGCCGTCAGGATAATTGGTCCATGTATGAGCATGGGGCAAGCTGCAGGTATAGCCGCAGCATTATGTGTCAAAAATGGAACAATTCCGAGAAAACTAGACGGAAAAATTGTCAGAAAGAAAATGATAGAGCAAGGAGTACCACTAGATAAGGCGCCAGACCCTCGCTACTTCCGTTGGATGGCGGTAGTGTCAGAGCTTAAATCAAAAGGCGAAATTGACTATATAGTAACACCTCCACCAGGCGATTTCGCCGCACCAATCTTGAAGGGGAGCCAGCCACAAGTTAGTTAAACGTTTCGCAAAATCGTTCCCAAACAACCATTTTTTGTATTTTCTATCTCTATCAAACAAGGCAGAATAAACTTCAAAAATAAAAACGAGAGTTTTAGGTTAAAAGCTACCTTGGGATTGGTGGAGGCTTGTAGAGACCTCGAAACTTTTTAACTTGTTCAGCGTACCATTCTGGCGCTTCTTCCTTTAATCGTTTAATGTAATTAATGAAGTCTCTAACACCTTCCACCACTGTGTATTTGGGAGCCCACCCGAATTCTTCCTTGATCCTCTCCATCGCAAATGGACCTCTAATCATCGATGGCCTATCAACCCACACCTTCTTTCCTGAAGGTTGAGGGGGAGGTGAAGGTGGAGGTTTTGGCTTAATTAATTCGATTTTGGCCTGCGGAATCTCATTCTTTATGCATTCAACTATTTCTGCCCATCGCGCCCCCTTCTCACTACTCACGGAGTAAAGTGTGTACTTAAGTTTGTCCGGCTTGGTGTATAAGAGGTACAAGGCTTCTGTTACATCTTTGATATATGTGTAGGGGAAATAATGATCTATAACCTCGATTTTTTCTCCTTCAAGTGCCATAAAAATGGTTCCTTGAAAAAAGAATTCATGGGCGTGCCATCCTCTACCAAAAACTCCTGAAAGCCTCACGGCAGCTGCGTTTAAGCCGAAGACTTCTCTGTACGCGTTAACCATGAGCTCCGCAAGATACTTTGTCAAGCCATAATAGGAGGTTGGATCAACGGGCTCAGTATCTTTTATTGGAGAAAGGTCCATCCTGTCACCATAAACGGATCCTGAACTTATATAAAGGACCCTTCTGAGATCTAAAAGTCGTCCAATTTCTAATGCATAAAGGCCTCCATTGATGTTTACCTCTACGATTTTTGGAAATTCACCTCCAGCCATGGCTGGTGTATGGATTATTCCTTCCACTTCATACTCTTTGGCAACCTGCAGGTAACGGTTAAAATCGGTAACGCTTCCTTCAACATATTCTATATTCTCTAGTTCCCTTTGGAATAATGGATCGTGAGTTTTATGGGTCGGCCGAATATCGTAGCCGACTACCCTATAGCCGTTTTCTAGCAATTTAGCTGCAATGTTAGATCCTACGAGGCCAAGTCCAGAAACTAAAACTGTTTTCATTCTGTTACCCCCAAATGTTTTTAGTCATCTCGCACGACGTATTAATGTCTTTCTATGAACCTCTTTCTCCAAGTCGCTTAAACATATCATTCTTTTTCAAAATTTGACAAGTAAATAGAGATGTTGCACTTTGTTATGCCTTGCCCAACGCCTTAAGAACTTTATCAGGTGTTATTGGAAAATCGTCAATCCACTTGCCTATTGCGTTGTAAACCGCTGGGCCAAGCACCATGCTTAATGCTGCTCCTAAGGCTTCGCTGCACCCGGCCATCCCGTAGGGGCCATATGCCATTCCAGTCTCAACTATGTGGCAGTCTATTTTGCCAATGTCGTTCATCAAGGGAACACAGTAGCCTAGAAGATTGTCATTTAACCTTACCCCCGTTAGTGGGTCATAATAGATTGCTTCCATGTGATTTCTGGCAAGTCCCATGTAAGCGCCGCCGTATTGCTGTCCGTTAATCGCGTCGGGATTAATTGCTCTGCCCACATCATTTACAACAACAACGTTTGTGACGTCTATCTTACCCGTCTCCGGATCAACTTCAACTTCAACGAAGTGTGCTTGCCTTATTAGGTTAGGCTTTGCATATGGTTCGATAAGTTCGAAGGTGCGAGGTTGAAAAGACGCTGGCCCCTTATAGACTTCGCTGGATTTACGATTTGCTATCGCCTCGATGTAATCGTAGAGGTCTGCGCTGGCAAATATTGTGATGCGTCTGGCAACCTCAGAAATATGCACCTTATTTTCTGGATTAGCTTTTTCAAAAACGAATCCGTCTTCGATGTCTAGTTCTTCAGGTTTCTTTCCATTAAAGGAGCCTAAAAGTTGTGTTGCATACTCGAGTATCATTTGTTTCACTTTTCTAGCTGCAGCTATAATGGGGATTAGATTTGAAACAACTCCCGCGGAGCCTCCCATCTGCCAAAGAACGAATCCGTGATCTTCAAAATGACTGTGAAACACGCTCTCGTAGGGTACACCTATTTCATCAGCAACAACTTGGCAATACGCTGTGCTGAAGGCGGTTCCACCGTCCGAGCGCCACCCTAAAATTTCGATGCTCCCATCCTTGTTTACCTTTATCCCCGCCGAAATTGGGCGTGGGAAGTTTCCCACTGTGAACGGAACCCACGCCCACTGTTCAACCGCCATGAAGCCAATCCCGTGGTATTTACCGTTGGGTAGTCTCTTAGCCCCAGGAGGGTGCCACTTCTCATCCCAGCCGATCGCCTTCTTGCCAATTTCAATAACTTCCTTTAAGCTGTCCCTTTTCGGGAAGCCTTCTGCTGGTTTAATGTGTTCATTGATCCATTCCATGCTGTGGCCGTGCCAACCGTCATTTTTTAAGGCGACCTCGGTGGGGTCCATACCTAACTCAGCGGCTACACGGTTAATTACGTAGACGACGACGTTGCAGTGTTGTGATCCATGCCTATAGCACATTCGATGTGGTCTATTAACTTTAGGCCACACCGCATGAATTGCCATGTTTGGAATCTTCGTACTTTTTAGAAGCTTAACCAAGCTGTGCTCTGGAAGGGGCTGACCAACTAAAACAGTTTCAAGTTTGACGGCGGTTATGGTTCCATCATTTTTAAAGCCTACTTTGAACTTGTAAGTTCCAAGCTGCCATTCAGCCCCGCGGAAGCACGTATAGTCATCAAGGATTTTCACTGGTCTTTTGAGTTTTCTTGCCAACAAAGCAGCAATAGCAGCTAGGGCGTCTGGATACCCCAGCCAAGTAATACCGCCGAAAAGCGCTCCATGATAAGGCGCGTGCACAATTATGTTGCTTTCAGGTATGCCATAAAACTGTGAAAGGATAGTTTTAACTCCAAAGGGGCCGTGTCCATAATGCCATATTTCCACCCTATCACCCTGCCATGCTGCAACTGCAACGCCTCCCTCAACGCCTGCCCACGTGTCCTCTTCGCTTTTACGAACAGTAAACTCGATTACTCGATCGGCTTGTTTAAAACCCTCTTCAACGTTGCCGAACTCCCAGTTGACTGGAGCCATCATTTCTTCGACGCCTTTCTTAAGGGCTTCCTCCCAGTCAAGAATAAACGGGTATTCTTCCCATTCAGTGTCTTCCATCAATATTTTTAGGGCTTCATCGCATGTTTCCTCGTCTTCAGCGACAACTATGGCGCCGACAGCCGTTCCGTAAAATTCAGCCATAGGGGACAAGTAAGGGGCAAGTAGACGAGGCCTCATGGAAGACGTGGGGGCTGGGGGCCATTTTATTTCAGGATCGTCCCATCGTAATACGTATAGGACGCCTGGAAGCTTCTCAGCTCTACTTGTATCCATACTTTTTATTTTTGCATGGGTGAAAGGAGAGTTTAGAGACTTCGCATATACCATCCCAGGAAGACAGATATCTCGGCAATAAAGGGCTCTACCGCTTGCTTTGTCCCTTGCATCTTTGCGGGGAAGTCCCCTCTTCCCAATATACTTCGCTTTTTCGGGAACTTGCCAAAGCCACCAACGTTTCTCCTCCAGCGTCAACACCTTCACCTCTTCAGTTTCTTTGCGGCGTCCATCACCGCTAAAATATGCATTGGATATGTGGCGCATCTACAGATGTTCCCGCCTAGTGCTTCGCGTATCTCTTCCTCTGTCGGATTTGGGTTTCTATCCAACAATGCCTTGGCCGTCACTAAAAAGCCTGGTGTGCAATATCCACACTGCATAGTGTGATATTTAATGTAGGCCTCGAAAATTGGGTGATTTGAATCTGCTATGCCCTCAGCAGTCTCGACGCTTTTTCCATCGCAATCTACGGCCAAAGTGAGGCAGGAAAGCACAGGCCTACCATCAACTATAACGGTGCAGGATCCGCAGGCGCCTTCTCCGTGGCACATGTCTTTGATCGATGTAAGGCCCAACTTTTTCCTTAAAAGGTCTCGTAGGGTCATGTTGGGTTTAACTAGGAACTCGTAGGGCTTACCGTTTACGATGAGTTTTATTTTGTTTAAATGCGCCAAATTTTTATCATAAAAAGTAGAATGAGCTTTTTCAAGCCGCATCAATTTACTCACCATTCTTTAAATGTTACGTTGTTGCTATTTAACTTAAAAAATTTCTGGAAAACATTGTTTAACTCTGGCAGCTTTTCCTTTTCAACATGAAAGCTTAAAGTTTCTATTTTTCAATTCTCATCGGTGGGATTTAAACGGAAATTTTCTTTCGCTTCATAATTGTGAAAGTTGGCTATCCTCCCGCTATTATCGAGACTATTGAAATTGTGTCACCGTTGCTTAGTTTAGAATCCGGTGGAAGAGATCTAACGTCTTTGTTGTTAAGCAATATGAAATTGGTTGACGTGTCAACAGAAAACTCCCTTTTTAATTCTTGAAGGAGCTGGGTTAATGTTGTTCCATCAGCCACCTCTATCTGTGTATTTTTAATTATTTGCTCATCGTAAGGAGTTTTCCCGATAAAAACAACTTTTAATGTTAACATTTCATCACCATGTCATTTGCACGTCAATACTTTCGATAGCAGTTGAACTTAAAAATTTTCGCTTGACAACTATAAACGTAAAATGTGAGAGAAGCTACATAGGAAGCTTACACAAAAAGCATATGAAGTTGGGAATCTTTTAACAATCTTGATTAGCGTTGAGCTTTCTCTATAAACGAGGTGATAGATCTTCTCCAAACATTTGGTTACTGGACGTTCTGAAAGATTCAGGAGTTGCTGCGGACCTAAACTATAATGAAAGCCAGGTTGTTGTCAAAGCCTCACGTAGCGGTTTATGCGTTGTATGTAAGGGTTCCCGTTTTCTTTGCGGGAAAACCCGCTGTCCAATAGTTGTTAGGGCTAACTATTTCTTGAAAAGCATTCCATTAATGCAGAGCGAAGACATTGCGGGGGCTTCTCCGCCAAGCGTTTTTGTCGGAAGGATTGGCTACCCGTATGTTTATGCTGGGCCGCTTGTTCCACCAGTCCAAGAGGACACAAGCCTTTATGATTTGCCGGAATTTTGGTTTGGAAAGTCTATAGACGAGATTGTTGGTTTTCGCTCTATGCTTATCCGTGGTAAACACCGTGTCCACGTGCAGAAGTTTCACGAAGCTGGAAAAATAATTGAAAGGACGCGGGAACTCGCCTTGGCCGTTAAACCCGTTGATGTGGAGCTTCTCCTAAAAAAGCGGCCTAGAGGCTTTATAGTTCTGGACGATGAGGTTCAGCCCTTTGGGCCTTCTGCGCCTATCCGCGACTTGCGGGTTGGAAACGCTCGCTGGGACCACCAGATTGAAAAAGCCTACTACGACACGGATTTGAGGGCTGCGGAAGCCGTTTTGGAGCTTTACCAGAAAGGCGTACTAGTCACGAAGATTCAGCGAGCCTTCAGCGTGGGCGCCTTCGGCTTAGAACGAAACCGTCGTTTTGTGCCAACCCGCTGGAGCATAACCGCCGTGGACAGCATAATCTCAAAGGCTTTGATGGACAAGGTGAAAACTTTTCCGGAAATAAGCGAGTACCGCGTTTACGAGTCGCATTATTTAGACAACATTTTCGAGGTTTTAATGATTCCGGGCAAGTGGAGCTACGAATCCATAGAGGCTTGGTATCCTGGAACCGTTTGGAACCCCCATGGTAGAAACATCGTAATGTATTCTGACTGGGAAGGCTACGAGGGACGCACAACCTACGCCGAGATAGGTGGATGCTACTACGCGGCACGTTTAGCGGTTTGTGAACAACTCGTCAAGGAACAACGCCAAGCAACCGTAATAGTGCTACGGGAGGCGCATCCAGGCTACATAATGCCCGTCGGCGTTTGGCAAGTGCGCGAAAATGTCCGAAACGCTATGCGCCAAAAACCCTACACATTCAAGACCTTAGAGGAAGCCTTACAGTTTATTGCAAGCCGATTCCAAATCCCAATTCGCCAATGGATAATGCGCAGCGAGCTTTTGAAAAATGCTCTTTTCCAGAAAAGGATAACGGATTACTTGGAAAGGGTTGGAGGAAATGAAGGTTTTCGGGATGCAGTCTCATGTCGAAGATAAGGAAGCTTCTGTCAACGCTTTATCATGCCTTTTTCAATTTTGTTCTCCACTCGTTTAAGAGCATAAACCGAAGGATTAGGTCTAAGCTTCCTGTCTGGCGTATGAGGGAAGAAACCGCCGAGCACGTTCATTCGTCCATTAAAGTTTTTAAGTGGTTAATTTTGCCTGCAAGCCTTTTCTACGCGTTTTTGATGTTTTTCTTTTTCAAAGTGAATGTTTTGGGCTCCATGCTTTGGGGCTTAGCAGTTTTCTTTTATAGCAATTTTCTCCCAGACTTGCCTTCCATTTATAGGAGAAAAGCCGCCGACAGCGGCGTCGAAAGCCTTCCATGGTACAAGCGTTATGTTATACTGTTGTTTGCACCATTGCTTGTTTGGATTCTGTTTTCGGGAATACGTTTAAACTGGAGAACCACCGAAACCTACCACAACTTTAAATCGTTAACAGTTTACAGCGTTT
>CAZZMT010000002.1:0-2948 GCA_964655395.1 uncultured Candidatus Bathyarchaeia archaeon
GGGATCCTCCAGCGGCATGCACGCTACAGATGTGTGATCGCCACCCTGAACGGAACACACGTATGAATATGTTTCCACATAATCTTTTCCGCTTCGAATACCGTGAGCGCCGACGCCGATGCCCTTAACTTGCACAGCATAGGGCACAACGTCCACACCTTTAAGTTGGCTTATTTTCAAGGCAGCTCGGTAGGTACCTTCAGCCAGAATGTTGCCTAAGCCTTCTCTGGAGGCAATTTTCCTAGCCAAAGCAGCAAAGGCTTCAGCGTCACCCCATTTGGGCTCGATGCCGCCAAAATCCTCTTTCGTCAATATTCCCCTCTGAAAGAGTTCAGCGGCAAAGCCTAACACGTTGCCGGTTTGTATACCGCACAAGCCTAGGTCGTCTATGACAGAAGCCATGTAAACGTTCGCCTCTGGGTTGAATATCCCCAGATTTGTGCCCACGTAAGCCTGCAACTCATAGTCCGGATTGTCTGTTATGGCGCCCTTAAACTTTCCAGACTTAACCATAGCCACTTTAAGACACGTTGTTGGGCAGCCGAAGTCTCCCCAATACTGTTTTATCCAAACGCGGTTTTCAAACTTGTCAACACCGAAGCTTTTCTCGTCATGCCACTCCTCCTGCCAGTTCCGCACGGGCTCAGAGCTTGTTTTAGCACCCACTTCGTAGCCTCCCGAGCCGGTTCCCCAACGCCTCCAAAGCTCATTTCCATAAGCATTGTTGCAAACCTCCTGCGTAAGCTGCTTTACAGCATCCATGTCGGCTACTTCGGGCAGCGGACCAGTGCCCTTAACAGCTATAGCCTTAAGCTTTTTAGAACCCATGACGGCTCCGTACCCGCCATAACCAGCGGCATGCGACCATTTAGCCGCTACAACAGCCGTTCGCACTTTATTCTCTCCAGCCGGACCAATGTAAAGGATGGACGGCTCCCGCCACTCGCCCCTTTGCGGATAACGCTTTTTCAAAAGCTCTCTACATTCTTTAGTCAGCACGGCAACAGTCCGCTTTGCGTCTAAACCCCAAATGCGGGCCGCGTCCCTAATCTCGACATCCCCATCCTTAATGGATAGATAAACGGGCTTTTCGGCTTCACCCGCAACAATAATGCCGTCGTAGCCAGCACACTTCAATTCAACGCCAAACTCGCCGCCAACGGTGGAGCCAACAACCCCATTACTCTGAGGAGACTTGCCTGAAACACAAATGCGCCCACCTGGGAAAAACCCAGTAAGCGGTCCAGTTAGAAATAGAAGAAGATTTTCTGGTCCAAGGGGGTCCACAGTTTCCCATTTGCTGCCAAGCCTATCCCAAAGGATTTTTGCAGCTAGCCCCCTACCCCCAACATAATCCATCAGAATTTCATCGCTAAACTTCACCTCTTTGATGTTTTTGGTTGAGAGGTCAACTTCCAGAAACTTTCCGGCATAACCACTTATCATAGTAGGCGTTCACCCTCCTCCCCGTAGAGTTTAACGGCTAGATCCTTTGCAATTTCCTCCGGAGTGCGGGCATAAAGTCTGTAGGGATGAAATCTTCTAGGCACTACCCGAAGAACATTCCACAATCCTTCTTGGCAAACCTTAACACATTGGGGGTCTCCGCCGCACAGGTCGCAAATCAGAACCTTGTTTTCCTTTGGATGCATGTGTGGAACCTTCCCAGGACACGCTTCAATACATTTTCCACATCCGATGCAAGTGTTTGCGTCTACAAGCACAGCGCCTGTTTCTTTGCTTACTGACAAGGCTTTGGTTGGACAAACCTCAACGCACGGGTAGTCTTCGCATTGGGCACAGAAATGGGGAAACTCAACCCCCGGAACAAGCATAAAAACTCTTATTCGGGAAGCCTCCGGCCATATACGTTTTTCGTGGAAAAGCGAACATGCTATCTCACATCTTCGACAACCACTGCACTTTGAAAGATCTCTGGCAATCCATATAGCTTCACGTTTTTCAGCCTCAGCCACACTAAAACCTCCTTAAAGTGTAGAATCTTGTATGAACCAAACTGATTTAAAAATTTGGGTCTCGCCTATTCCTAGGCTTAAAGTAAGCTCTTTAAAGACCGAAACACCTAAGGGAGAAGGAGGTTGAAAATGGCAGCGGAAGACCTTCCACAACAGCTTGCCCAATGGCTGGAAAACATCTCCACACAGTATGGTTATCTCGGCGTTTTCCTAATAAGCCTACTCGGTTCCACGTCAATTTTCTTCCCAATACCATACACAGTGGTGCTTTTCACGCTTGGCTCCGTTGAAACCTTCAATCCAATTTTAATCGCTTTAGCGTCTGGCTTAGGCTCCGCTGTCGGTGAATTTTCAGGCTACCTGCTTGGTTTAGGCGGCAGAAAAATTATAAGCGAAAAGGGCAAACGCAACGTCGAGTTTCTCTTAAAAATTTTCGGGCGGTATGGAGCCCTAGCCATTTTTGTGTTTGCGTTAACACCGCTGCCGGATGACCTGTTGTTTATCCCTTTAGGAGTTATGCGTTACGGCTTTTTAAGGGCGTTTATTCCAGCTTTTCTCGGCAAGCTTTGCATGAGCCTAATCATAGTTTACAGCGGCCGCTTCATGGTTGAAGCAATCTGCAAGATTTTCGGAATAGAAAGCGACTGGGCTTCAGCCGTAATAGGCACAGTTATCGCATTAATCCTCCTTGTGATAGTTTTCATTTTAATGTTTAAGGTAGACTGGGAGAAAACCCTTGAAAAACGCAGAAAACCTAGAGAGGGAGAGGCTAGAGAAAAATAAAAAGTAAGGATGGACCATTTTCCACAAATGTAATAGGGAGAAAAACCATAATCTTGTGAGTTGGCGAAAAACTTGAGAGTTGTAGCCGACCACAAACAGGCTGGAGATATCCCCCGCAAACTCCCCCTTTTTCTTTTTGCGCCCCAAAATGGGCTTCAAATTTTGAATTAGAAGCATGACCCTGCGTAC
>CAZZMT010000003.1:0-4152 GCA_964655395.1 uncultured Candidatus Bathyarchaeia archaeon
CTGCCGATTTGATTTTCTTAAATAGGCATAATTTTTTCGATTTAAAAAGACCTTAACCAGCAAGTGCATTAACCATAGCAACACTTAAAGCTAAAAAAGGAAAAGAAATAGAGCCTTAATTATGGCTTATCAGGGTAAAGATTTTTCAGATTTTAAGCATTTTCTGTTAACAGCGACTAATGGAAAGAATTATTGTGAATTATTTGATTAAACGTGGGGGTTCAGTCAAAAATGCAAGAATGCTTAGCCAAAGTTGTTGCCAAAGCATCAATAAAGTGTGGACAAGTTATTTACCAAACATTATGGGCAATGGAGTCGACATTATGGCCAGCAGAGAACTTGGTCATAAACGAATTTGTCTAGAGCGAGACGAAGATTTGAAATAGATTCAAATAAAGCCCCAGCGTTTGTTCGACGCAGTCGCACGGCTCGATTAATGACATCAATAGTTTTCGTTTAATTTCTTTTTGAAAAATCTTTTATGCACAGACTTCTTAATAGAGGGCGTGATTTAGAATGAATATAAACAAAAAGATTTTTCTCACGTTGTCTATTTTGACATTGTTGCTAATACAACTTGGTTCACTGTCCATCTCAAAAATCGTTCATGCAAACAGCGAACATTACGACTTCCTGATAATTGCCCATGAAAACTTCATAGAACCACTTAGAGAGCTTGCAGAATGGAAGACACGCACTGGAATGCCCACGTACGTTGTTAGCTGGCAGGCTTATAATAGAAGCTATACTTGGCTGTGGGATGCACCTGAAAGAATAAAGTGGGGAATAAAACTGATGCACGAAATCCATGGCGTGAAATATGTTATGCTTGTTGGCGACAGCGACATGTTTCCAGTAAGATACACAATGACAGATAGAAAAGCAAACGACTCCACCCCTGGAGGCCAAAGGTTCGGGTATGGCGCGTACTACGCTGGAGACCTTTACTACGCTGATTTATACAAGCAAGATGGTTCCTTTGACAATTGGGATTATAACGGAAACCATTTATATGGTGAACTCCACGGCGAATGGTTCACAAACGATTTCATAAACTGGGACAGAATAGACATGATTCCAGATGTTGCTGTTGGACGTTTACCTGCTGCTACAAGACAAGAAGTTGAAAACTATGTTGAGAAAGTAATAGCATACGAGACAAATAGTCGTGGGGAAACACGTATTGCTTCAACTGAAGAATAGTTCAAAAGCGCCCTTTTCATAATACCTTACACTCCAGACGATGATCTTGACACAATTTTAATGGGTGCAAAGGAAAACATAGCCCGCAATTATCTGACAAGCGCGCGTGGCTTTCAGATAATAAGACTTTACGATCCAAGAGTTAGCTCTACAACAAACGGAACACCAAGCCAAGATTTGATAAAATGGTGGTTGACTCAAGGAGTTGGATTTGTCAACTTTGGCGGTCATGGCAGCCGCGATCAATGGGACGGTGTTCTCCACACATTGACCGTAGACAGCTCCGCTCTCTATAACACGAAGTTGCCGATCGTTACAAGTGTTGGCTGCGGAACCGCGCAGTTTGCAGTGCAACCCCCATATGAATCATACGTAGACATAAATGGCCAGACGCATTCAGGCATCAACTATGGCGAATTGTGGCCAACTTCGTTGACGCTTCCGCAACCCGTAAGCATACAAGCTGATATTCACGATTCTTTCCCAGAACACATGCTCTGTTATCATGCAGATAAAGGCGCAATAGCCTATTATGGATGCGTTACTGGAGCACAAGCTTGGAGTAAATATCTTGACGAGTTCTTCTACGAAGGCTACAATGAAACAGTAAAGCTTGGCGACATGTGGATAAACGCAGTTACAAAATACTGTGACGCCAGCAAAACGATCTATCGCTACAGCTTGGGAAGTATCGGGCGAGGAGAAACAAGTGTAAGGTCTGGCGGCGACTGGTTTTTAGTTGCTGGCTATCATCAACCAATAAAATTCATGCTTTTCGGAGATCCATCACTACGCGTTGGAGGATTAGCAAATCGCCCGCCGTCCGCTAGTACTCTCACGCCAGAAGATATAACAATAACGGAGGGAACCACGTATACGTTTAATGTTGCGGACTATGGATTCACAGATCATGAAGGGACACCGCTTACTTATAGATAGGATTTCAACGGCGACGGAACATGGGACACCAGTTGGATATCATCACCTACAACCTCTCATACTTACAACGACAACATCATATGCAACGTAAAAGTTCAAGCTTCCGACGGCCAATACCAAAGCAGCATCTGTTCCCGGCGCCTCACAGTTCTAAATGTAGCTCCAGTTCCAAGCGTCTACATATCTCTACCCTTCGGCACGGGAACGCCCCCATGCTATGTAGTAGAAGCGGAAAAACAAGTTCGATTTGAAACATACATAGATGACCCAGGAAGCGACACGTTCACCTACTCTTGGGTTTTCAGTGAAGGGGCTACACCTCAAACAAGCACTGAAAAAAATCCCACAGTAACTTTTGAAGGCGAACCGCCAGCATTTATAGGTCAAGGAACGCTCAAAACATACACCATCACCCTTACAGTAATGGATGATGACGGCGGAATTGGAACCTATCGCTTAACCATGCAAGTGGTGTATCCCAGTTTAATGGACCGTCTTGGAGGCATATTAGGCATCATGGGCATAACACTGGTTGTAGTCTCCGCTGCTATAGTGGGCACTTTAGTTTGGCGTACACGTTTGGGAGGAAGAGGCGGAAGAGAACGCCAACGGCCACCCTAGAAAAAGCCATATTCTCCTTTTTTAATTCAAATAAAACATTCCTAAAAATCTAGAGAGGCTATCAATTATTAACGAAGAAAATCAGCATGCGCATTAATGCCAATTTTCGCCGTTCATCTATCTTGGCTAGTCTAAACTTACGCTATAAATTCTGTTAACGATGACTAAGAGAATATTGGAAATTACCGCGACTGCATCTTTCTATAAATAGCCTAAGTGTTTCAGTATTATGGTTGCAATTACGGTTGCGAGAACACCTAATATAAAGCTAGGAAGATTAGAAAGAACAGAATCAAGAAGTTTATCCCACAATGTAGGTTCTTTCGTCAGTTCTGAATATTTACTCCATAATAACGTTTTCATTTCCTCGGATAGCCCTAATTTTTCTAGTTCATGTAAGTCACTGTAGAAATCTTCGGGATGATCCTTGTAATATTTATTGTTAAGATTTTCGTTTACTTTTTCAAGTAGCAATGGCATCTTATGCCTTATTTCTATTTGCTTTTTTATTGTTTCATTTAATCGGTCTCCACAATCCCAAAAGAAATGTTTTAAGGCATCTAAACCAGCTTGATAAGTTGACCATGCACGTTTAGTGTTAGTCCCCTTCATTATCAAGCCCGATTTTGAGTATAATTCACCAAATATCATTACTGCGCCAGGTCCTTCAATCTTAAATGGACTTTCATCTTCTCCTGCATAATAAAGTGAGGCTCCTTCGCTAACTAGTAATAATGCAAAATTTTTTATGCTTATTTGCGAGTTCAGAACATAAGGAGAATCGCTACTTGCAATTTTAACAATTTTGAGATTACTTGAGTCACTTGACATGTTAGGCCAAAAGTAATATTCTATTGGTCTGTCTATGACTTTGATGTCCCAACAGACTTTCTCTGTCGCATCATATTTAAGAACAATAGCCGTCCCACGATTTTTTGAAATAACACCATAAACTACTTTAGGTTGTTATTATACTTGAAAAATACGTGTTCAATATCATGCACTAAATGAAGGTTATCTTCAACAACTTCCTTATACTTCTTAAGATACGCTTCAACATAATTTTCTAATTCTTTGTCATTCACCCTCTCGGTTTTCTGCATCAATGACACCCATATAATCAAAATCGTAACTACTATAAGCGTTGCCAGAAATATGATATGTCTCCTTCCTTTTTTTAGTTTTGAGCAACCTGATCATAATGTTAAAGTATACACACCACCTTAAGAATTTTTTAGAATGATATATTAACGCAACGTGGCTCATGAGAAGAAGATTAAGCTTTGTTTTACTTCCGTTAAGAGACACTAAAGAACAATCTGTTCTAATGAATCTCCGAATTATTTGAGTTTCTCTTTATAATGCGCTTGGCTTCCTATAAATGATACT
>CAZZMT010000004.1:0-9397 GCA_964655395.1 uncultured Candidatus Bathyarchaeia archaeon
CTCAAGCCTTTCAGGGCCTACACGCTGTCTAAAACGGCTCATCTGAGAAGGATGATAAGGCTTCTCATACTCTTCAATGTCGCATAATTCCCTTAGATCTGGGTCACTCCATAAACGCCTATACAACTGCCTATCGCTTGGAATGCCTCTGAAACGCTTAACAATCAAAGCCTTTAGAATGCCCAAAGGATTCCTAGGCGGCCTACCAGCACCCTCATGCCTATAAGGCTCCCAGACAACCTCCTCCAAATCATCCAAACACGCAAGAACATCCCCTAAACGGTCAACCACCTCCAAACATCACCAATAAACAAGAAAATGTCAAAACCAAAAATTTAGCAACACCCTAGCGCGCGGCGGGCCAAACTGTAAGCGGGCTGACCAATCCAAGGATAAAGGCAACTATAGCCACGTTAACTATTTTCTTCTTCATTGTACCCATTAAATGTCTTCGAAACTGTTATATTATTTTATGCTTGAACTTGAATAAAATGGGAAGCCGCACGTGGAAAGATTAATTCTTAACAATTGAAAAGTGGAAGTGGGATAGTCATGAATGAAAAGAAACTTGTAGGCAGAGAGATAGCTATTGCACTTGGAATAATTTGCATCATACTTTCGGCGTGTTTAATCGGAGCTGTTGCAACTTACACGTCGATAATAAAGGAAAAAGATGAGGCTATAGTCTCTTTAAACTCTCAAATGACACAAAAAGACAACACAATCTCCTCATTAAATTCGCAGGTAGCCACTAAGGATTCCCAGATTTCCAAATTAAACTCTCAAATAAGTCAACTTCAAAATTGGCTTGAGGGAAATACAACATTACTCAACTCGCAGAAGTTGGAAAAGGAAAGACTTAGCGTCTGGCTTGAAGGAAACACATCTTATTACAGGTCCAGAATAGCCACGTTGAACTCTCAGATAGAAACGCTTCAAAGCGAAATAGCAAATTTGAATAGCACAATTTCAACACTTCTAAAAAGGATTAAAGAACTTGAGTCTATGGTTCCAATAATCCATGCTGGCAATGATTTAGAGGTAGCTTACATCGAAAGAAACCCGAAGTACCCTAGATATGATGTAGAATACCTTACAGACTACTGGTTTTACGACGACTTCATTCCCTACAGCGTGGACATAGCTGTTGGTTTAAGAAATCAAAGCAAGGAAACTAAGCGTTGGCCAGATCAAGGAGAATTGGTCACTTTTACCGCTCATGTTCTGAACCGCGGCACAAACCCAATAAGAGGATTTAACTATTGCTGGCTTCTTGACGGCAGGCTTCTGGAGGCTGGAACCTACAAGAATCTTCTATTGCCCGGTGGAAGAGCTGAAATTTCAATCCAATGGACTTGGGATCAGGCTTCCCACAGGATTAAATTTGAAGCCCAATTGGAGGACGACGTCGCCCCATCCAACAATTTCTTGGAAGATTACACTGATGCTTTAAGCTTTGCCACCTTCATCGACTGGAGTTTTGACCAGCAGTTCGCCACCAACACTTTTAAGGTTGCCTGTCCCCGGACAGACTCCATCGTCGAGTGGCTGCAGCGTCATATAAAAAGATTCAACCAAATGTTAGAGGATGCTGGAGCCCTCACCAGGGTCAGATATGACTGTTTAGAAATTGTTTACGATGATGAAGCTTTACCAGACGCGGGAAAGCTGATCATGTACGACGGGGTTTATCCATTAAGGTGGAGTAAAGACAGCAGCGATCCAAGATTAGCCAGCGCATACTACGACTCTGGTGAAGACATTGATTACGGTCTTTTACATGAACTAGGACACCAATTGGGACTCATCGACCTCTACGCCCTTGACGTCTCCCCATCCCAAAACAAGGTAAACGGAGAAGGCCGAAGAGGCATGCTTTGCCTCATGGATGGAGTGTTTCACTTCATCTCAAAACATTCAGCTCTAGCCTTAAACAGTTGGCATGGGAAAAGAAGAGGATATTTTGGCCAGTACCTCTACGACATTCCAGCAGAAAATAGAATAAGGTTCTTAGAAGTTGACGGCACCCCTTTAGCTGAAGCCACCATCACCATTTACCAAAAGGTTGAAGTTGAAGTGGGAAGGGCTGAAATACCCAACATTCCAAAATTTAAGGGCAGGACTGATGAGAATGGAATCTTTGTTTTACCCAACGTTCAAATCAACAACACCCTCTTCACCCCAACCGAGACCGGCAACGTTCTTCGCCATAATCCCTTCGGCTACATTAGCAATCATGGGGAGAACGGAGTCTTCCTAATAGAGATAGAAAAAGGCGGGTATAAAGACTATCAATGGATAGACATAACTACTTTCAATATCGCTTACTGGGAGGGCCAAACTGAACAGGCCACCTATGAAATAAAAACAAGGCTGAGCAGTAAAACAACAACTGAGCTTCCAACAGAGCTCACTGAGGAAAATGCTGTAGACTGGTCGGCAAGAGCAGAGGATAACCTGTTAACAATAGTAGAAAACGATTACTTCTTTAAACAGGTTGGAAAAGCCTCGATTAAATTAACAACCGAAAGCGGTGGAGACGTATCCCTCAGATATCCAACGTTAACCATCGCCAATTGGAACCTCACAGACAAAAAATACCTCAATATCTGGTTCTATTCAGAAAATCCAAACGCCGGATTTCAAGGCTGTAGCCCCTGGATCCGTTTGGGAAACCTGAAAACAGGCGGCTACCTTCAATATCAAACCAATGCAGATATCCTAAACGAAGCCATAGGAAAGTGGCAGTATTATCGGATTCCTCTAGACGGCAACGAACTGTGGCACCTAACCAAAATGGGGGAGGTTGGCCTTAACGAAATAAACTACATCGAGATCCATGTTGATACTTGGGGCTACGGCTTCACTCTATGGGTCGATGGTCTATCCTTTGATTAAGGAAGCTTAAAAAGAGCCGTCGAGGCTGAAATGAAGCGGCATGTGTAGACAATAGGTTCTGAAGCATAAAGCCTCTCCTCTGAACTTAGTAACCTTCTATTCTGCAGGGCTCGAAGCACCGTTTTAACAACTGAAAAGCTTCAGAAAGCTTCCAGTTTTACGTCATAACTTGGAGTCTAATTTGATTTTGATAATTATTTTTAGGGGGATATTGTTTTGTTTGTTTTTCTTGTTTATGGTGTTGTGGGTGGTTTTGTTGCTTGGATTCGTTGTGTTATTAGGGTTTTGATTATTTGCTCCATTTCTTGGATATTGTTCCAGATGGACTTCAATTCGTGGCTTATGTTCGCCAATTCTGGGTCCGTATACGTCCTGTTTTCTGTGAGGCTTGTTTTAAGCTGCTTTGTGGCTATTTTAAGCTCTATTTCCATGTTTTTCTCCAGTATGCGGTATTGGCTTGTCTGGGTTGAGCGGCTGTCTGGATAGTCCTTCCATCCCAACCATTGCCACCTGTCCCAATCCACTTCCACGCGTAGGCTGTAATCGTCTTCAAGTTTCTGCCATGTTTTCTCGGCGTGGGCGCTCCATGCACCCCTAATTTTTAGGGTGTTTAGCCAGCTTGCTTCCGCTGAGGCTTTGATGATGGTTTTCGCCAGTAGCGTCTGCCAGTAAACCTTTTCCTCCTCCTCAAGCCTGACAAGCCTCCTATATTCCTCCTCAACTCTCATGTACTCCTCTATCATGGCTTTAAATCCATAGGCGGCGAACAATGACTGGAGAAGGCTTTTCCTTTCCTCAATCCACTCCCATGGGACCTTCACCTGCCCATCCATGGAAACTATCCAAATCTCATCCGCAGCTCCGGTCAGCTTTTGGCTTAGCCAGCCCATCCTATCCTGTACGGCAAGGATAAACTTTGACTTTGGATAGGCCTCTGCGATTTTCCGTCTCCTCTCAAGCACTTTCATTCTGTTCGGTTTTCTCTCACACTCAACAAACATGTTTAATTCGCCGCCTACATATATGTCGACGTAGGCGTCTTGCCCTTGGTTGCCATTGACAACCTTTTCGAAGCTAAGATCCCTGTAGCCCTTGCTCAATAAGTGCCTTGCAACAAGTAGCCTCAATATTTCATGTGCTGGGGAACTCTTCCTCAGCGCATTTTCATAGGCATTTCGAAGGTTGTCTGGCAAGAATTCAATAAGCCTTTGGAGTAGCGTCTTCTGCTCGGCAGAAGTCACCTTTTCACCCCCTCAATGGTTTTGGCAACGACAGCCACAACCATTGGTAAACTTTCAGTTAAGCCTTGGAAAAAGTTCTCGAGGATCAGCTGCAGGTTTTCTATGCGTCGATAAAGCTCCACTCCAATGCTATGCTGGCAGGCTGCGACATCACCATTTAAAATGCTTAGTCCCCTGTTTATGGCGGATGCTGTGTATATGCAGAGCAGGTTTTTCAGCTTCTCCCCGCTAAGTGTGAAAACTTGACGCTTCATCACCCTCCAAACTACAAGAATGGCATTTGGATGCTGTAGCAAATAGCGGAAAAGCTGAGCAAAACTGATGCTTTTGCCCGTCTTAACCTCCACGATGATGTTGACACCGTCAGCCTCAACGACAGCTTGGAAACCCGTCCGCCTAATTACAACATCACTCCTTCCAAAGTTGTCCGCCTCCTCACATGAAACGTTTAGGTTTCTGCCATTCAGCATCTGCATTAACGCCCCAGATAGGATGTTTAATGCGAGGCTATGCATTTCCATGTAAATGCAGTCAACCTCATTGCGAGGCACGGGCAGCTGCGTGAAAGTCTTCCAAATACAGCCTAAACAGCCAAACCTAAACAATGCATCTGCAATGAAAGCCTTTCTAGGCCTACCAAAGCGGTCGAACAGACTAAACTTTGCAGCCAACCTATCGCAAACTTCATCTAGATATGTCCTTAAATTCTCAATTAACTCGTCTTTGTTTTCAAGCATTGTGAAGTCGACTCGCATGTCTTACCCCTCAATACTCCAATGGAGTATGAAAGAGTAAACAGATTTAAATACTTTACGGTATAATAGAGCAAAATGGGGTAATAATGGGAAAAAAGATAAAGACAAGCGTGGCGCTTGATGAAGAATTGCTTGAGTGGATCGACAAGCTCGTAGCCTCCAAACGCTTCGCCAACAGAACACACGCAATAGAATACGCCCTCCAAAGGCTTAGAGAACGAGAAAAAAATGAACTACACACATAGCCACGCACACAAAGCTAAACTGACCCATCAAAAAACCAACACACAACAAAATTTAACAAAACCAAAATCAATAAAACAAATGAGGTAGATCCCACTTTTGACGTAAAAGCTCCCAGTTATAACGTAAAACTAGGATTTTTTCAACATTTTCACTCAACTTTGAGCATCCAAATAAGCCTGATTTAGCCTTATTTTTAGGCTTCAAGATAAAACTAGGAGTTTTCACGCTTAAAATACCATTCAGGCTTAATATTCCCAAGGCAAAATTACCACATGCGCGTCTCAAAAGCGCATCTCCACACTTCACTTAGACATTACAAATAGATAGCCAACTGTAAAATTAGCAACTTTTGCAGACTCGCTTAAAGTTTTTAAATTTTTAAAAAGTTAAAGTTTTTGAGTTGCCATTAAACAGAATTAATGGAAGAAAGACATTACGTAATGTCATTAAAACAGAGGCTATTTCATGATCCGCAAGAAAAGTCCAGCTACCCCTGCCGATTAGCGAGAGCCAATTCCCGTTTTGGAACGCAATCATATGGAAAGGAACCTAGAACTTTCGGTGAATTCGGGGTCTTGGAAACCTATAGTAATGAGCAGGAAGAACTATATGAGATTGCAAAAATAAGTGATAAGAAAATCCGACAAGATTTTAGTCAAACAGCGAAAATACTTAAAAGGGGTAATTTTTCAGATGATGAAATTATCTGTTGGTTATCATCTCATGAGGTAAGACATAGGGTTCAAAAGAAATTCAAAATAAATTTGTTATACGATTTCGCATTTACACTAGAAAGCATCCATGACCCTGATTTAAAAAGTGCAGCAATAGCTATTGTGGAATTCTTTGGAAGAATTAGCGAAAGAAGGTGTAGATTTAGTACGAGCGATAGGTCTAGTAAATTTAAGGGAGGAATATGATTCCGAAATTATAGCATATTTCCTTACAAAAAAGTTAAAAACCCTCAGTCTTGGCGAGATGGCGGCTATAATAAGAATGGATGCAAAGGAATTAATTAGGGCAGATTTCTCTGCTCTTTTTATTTGTTCATTAACGAGACTCTTATTTATATATCCGACCATTTATAGGATAAGAGATTCCTCTATCATAAACTTCCAATGCTTCTATTTTTAAAAGGCCTGCATCTTTATAGGGTATACCGACGATCCTTAAGGAGTGAAATTTTAAGTTTTCGGATAAGATACCCGATACATTTACTATGATTGCGCGCCCTTCGATAAATAAAGTGATGATTGATTTATTTTTCTCCTCATCAACTTTAATTTCTGTGCATAGTCCACACACTTCTGCTGGCGGCTTTTTCGCAATCGGGTATCAGGCATATTTACTGCTATAGCGAAAAAGGAAGTCCCATTGGCTTTCATTATGAGTGGCACGCAAGATCTCCTCATTTTTTATTTTATTCATCAAACTTTTCAAAACAGACGACCCCCACTCTTTTACGTCTATATACGCCGTAATTTTATTTGGATCCTTAGTATCTACAGCTAAAATTAAAGGAAACTTTGAGCCGTCCTCTAAACTATATATCTTCGCCTCATCTTTGTAAACATGTTTGCCATAAAATCTAAGCGATTCTAGCAACGTTTTTGTGAATTTTTTAGGATGGGGATTAATTTTTACGATTAATTCGTTAATTTGTGACCCGATACTGGCATATTGTGGGAGATTGGAAAGTTGACAAGCTAAAATCTTCCCATGTTCCGTTAGTTTGACAAAACCAGCTCCTTTACTGATTCTTTCTTCTATAAACCCTGCTTCAATTAATAATGGTAAATCTTCCTTAAAAATTCCATCAAACCAAGGATTAATCGCATGATAAGGATCATTTCGTGGCAGTTCTCGCCTTTCAGGATACCAATTACGAAGATCTATGTTTTTAACGGTGTAGGCAAGAAGAGTTTTGGGAATTTCCATGTAGCCCTTTTTATGAAGTTCAAATATTGTAACAAGTAATGCTAAAGAACGGTCAGCTAAGGCATAATAGTTAGGCATGAGAAGATAAGAGGAAAAATTGGATAAAAACTTTTTTTCTTTACGTAAAGGTTAAATAAATTCTTTCTCTTCTATTAAAAAGGGGAGACTGCATTGGCTGAAGTTAAACCAAGGAGCCACGTGTTATTAACAGGATTGGATTATGAACGGATAGAACTTGGTTTAAGAATGTATCCTGGATATCGCGTATGTGTAGTCAAAAATGGAAACCCAAGAAAAGAACATGAGGAGCTTGTTAAAGAAATCGACGAAAATATATATGAAATTTTAAAAAAATTAGGCTATAAAGAGGAGAATATAATATGGTGGCCGACAGATTTCTATCACTTTGATAAAGCACTAGCATCAATTTATGAATTACTTTTAATTGAAAAGAGGGAAGGAAGAGAACCCGTAATAAACATAACATCAGGAACAAAACCAGTAGCTTTAGCAGCTACTCTTGCTGCAGCATTAGTCAGATGCGGAGTTATTTATTTTGCAGCAAAAGAGTATGCTAGGGTTAAAGGAGGAGAAGTTATTTCAAGAGGTGTGATCCCTGAGCCAATAGTTATTGCCCCACTCTTTGAATTAGGCGATGTACTCTTACCTCATTCAAATGAAGAAAGAAGGATTATATTGCATCTCCTTAAAAGCGAAACTTTGAACGTAAAAGTTAAGAATGTCAAAGAAATTTTGACCGAAGGGAATGTAAGGAAGAAGCCCCAGAAGTCCGAAATCGCAAAGTATGCTTATTACGTGAATAAATTAAGCAGGGAGAGATTGATTAAAGTTGAAAAAGGTAATATCTCACTCACAGAACTGGGCAGATTGGTAGGGATGTTATTGGAAAAGAAAATAAAATACAATAACTTCTAAATGTGAAATTCTCAGCTGATAAGCGTGAGTTTTAGTTTAACACTCTGAGATTGGCTTTCCCATAGATTTCTTTTAGTTTTTCTGTGCTAAAGTCTGTATAATGCCTTGCTAAAATGCTTCTTGGGACCCTTCCGCAGAAGGCATCGACATATCTGTCTGGAACGCCAAGCCTACCCATTTCACAAGCAAACCACTTCCTTAAAATTTGAGGAGTTATTTTGATTCCAGTCTGCTTGTAGAAGGCATTGCATCTATCTCTAAAGTAAATTTCGGTTACTGGAAAGAGCCTCCTTTCTTTATCTAAGTTCTCAAAAGATTTTAAGTAATCCTTCAATGCCTTTTCAGCTTCCTCGTTATAGAATGTTATCCATGTTTTCTTTGTTCTCGAAGCGTTTTCCTCGGTATAATCATCCTATTCTTAAAATCGATGTCTCCAATTTTAAGGCTCACAACCTCTTTTCTCCGTAACCCAGTTGTTGCATAAATTAACAGCATTGCCTTTGCCAATGGTTCTTTAAGCCATTACATTCTCCTTATTCTCAATTCTCCAATCGTAAGGTTTCCTTACGCATTCTAAGCTTAAATTTTGGCTAGGGCCTGTGGAGCCGGAGATTCTGGGTTCAAATCCCAGCGCGGGGCTGTTAAATAAATGGTTAAAAATGGTTATAAGTTTGTTTTTGCTTTTTTAAGCCTGTAATGGACTTCTTTGATCAGCGTATACTTGCTGTGCTTAAAGACGGCAAACCTAGAGGTTTCGCCGCGATTTTAGAGGTGGGCTTCAGCCATAACACTCTGCAGCAGCATCTCAGGCGTCTGGTTGAGAAAGGCCTTGTTCTTAGGAGAAAGATCCTGCAAGTGGTTTTGGAAGGCCCAGATTTATCTATCACGTCCAGCCCAAAACTGCTAAACAGGTCGCTGCTACTCTCGAAGATCCCTTCATAGAATTGGTGACAATGCCGTTTAGCCGCTTAAGGCATATTTGCAGGTTCGAAAAGGGCGGATACTGCAAAGAAAAGAAGACATACTGTTCGCCTCAAAACTGCCCCCAAATCAAGAAATAAGACTTATAACCACTTTACACCAATTATTTAACAGCCCCGCGCGTACGACGCATTTAATACGTAGAAGGGACCCTATGAACAGCGGCTACAACAACATTTGACATTAAAGGTCTGGTGCTTTAGGTTTGATGTTGGTATTTTCCGCTGTATGGTATTGCTCCTTGACATTGGGCTATTATTAAGTGTAGGAATCTTTCGCCTTGCTTGAAGGGGTATGGTTGATCGGAGAGGGTGACTATTTCGGTGACTAAGTTTTCTTTGAAGCCGGCGTCAACTACTGTTGGTGGTATTAAGAGGGCTGGTCGTGGGTCTAGGCTCCTCA
>CAZZMT010000005.1:0-4060 GCA_964655395.1 uncultured Candidatus Bathyarchaeia archaeon
CTTTTTGTGGCTGTTAGGACTATGTATATGGTTCCTCTCGGGGGTAAGCCGAGCTGTCGGGCTGCTTCCCTTGCATTCGTCTGGTCTATTAGGATTAGTTTTTCCTTTTTCTGTTTGGCAAGAATTATCGCTTGAGCTTCACCTATATCTATTCCTGCCATTTCCGCCAAGGCTTCAGATTTTTTGTTGTTTTCTTCTGTTAAAGGATGGGGTGTGATCCATCCTTCTTTTAAGGCTTGTTCTATTGAAATGGCGTCTGGATAACCTTTTTCTTTTCCTCGGTCCACTGTTTCGTTTTTGACTTCTGGTGGTATTTGGATTTGTGGGAATATGCTTTTCAGCAGCTGGAGTTTGCCGAGTTTTGCCATGTAGATTAGCGGAGTGGCATTTGAAACCGTCATGGGGTTTTTACTCCTTCATGGCTGCTTCTATGTCCTCCTCAAGGTCTTTCTGCGAGTATTGAAATTGAATTCCCATTTTTGCCGCCATTTCCATCATTTCTCTAAGGGTTAGACCCGCAAGCCTAGCAGCCCGCCACAATGTCACTTGTCCCTCGCGGTAAAGCCTTAACGCCTTCTCAATCTTCCACTGCTTTATTCCTCTCACCAGAAGTTTTCGGATCACTGTGGCCCTGTCTGTTTGCTCTTCCTCCTCAATTTCCTTCAAGATCTTTGCAATTTCCTCCGGGATGCGCGTGGAAACTATTTCGCCCATGAAGATACCGTTTACATTTATTCGTAAACGATACATATAAATGTTTACAAAAATTGCGATGTGTAAATATTGAGCGCGGAGAAGCTTAAGGTTGCTGTTGTTGGTTTCGGCAAGATGGGCATGTTACACGCTGGAATTTTGAGTGTTTTGCCAAGGGTTCAGCTGGTTGCCGTTTGCGAGAAAAGTGGTTTGGTTCGGAGGTTTTTGAAAAATTTGTTTAAGGATGTTTCTGTGGTTGACGATGTAGGCGAGCTTAAGGATTTTGGTTTGGATGCTGTTTGTGTGACGACGCCCATTACTTCTCATTTCGCCATTGTTAAGGACGTTTATGACCTTGGGGTTGCGTCTAACGTTTTTGTTGAGAAGCCTCTTGCCTCAAACTATGGTGAAGCCGAGGAGCTTTGTGGTTTGACGCGTAGGCTGGGCGGTGTCAATATGGTTGGTTATATGCGGCGTTTTTCCGTAACTTTCAAGAAAGCTAAAGAATTGTTAAATCATGGGGTTATAGGCGAACCAGCTTCTTTTTCAGCTTATGCTTACTCCTCAGACTTTTTCGGAATTGATAAAAATTCGAAGTTTCATACGCCTAAAGTTGGTGTTTTGAGGGATCTTGGATGTCATGCCATAGATTTGGCGTTATGGTTCTTCGGCGATTTCAAGGTTAAAAACGCTAAAATAGATTCTCTGTTTGGTGAGGGTTCGGAGGGTTCTGCATTTTTTGAAGTTGAAACAGACGATGGTGTTGGTGGCAGTTTGATGTTTCATGGTGTGTGGATGGGTATCGCATGCCTGAGGTTGGGTTTACTGTTGAGGGTTCTAGGGGTGTTATGAGGGTGAATGATGATACGTTGGAGTTAAGCTTGAACAGCGGAGAAAAATTTAGGTGGTTTAGGCATGATTTAAAGGATGATGTGGGTTTTTGGCTTGGAGCCCCTGAATATTATCGTGAAGATGAGTGTTTTGTGGATGCTGTTATGCGCGGTGGGTCTGTTGAGCCTTGTTTTGAGGCCGCGGCGAAAGTTGACCGTTTGATAGATGAGGTTTTGGTTAAGGCTGGTCTGGTTGGGTAGTCAGGGTAAGGTTTTGCTTGTTGGCGATAATCCGTTTCATGGTATTAGCCACCTCTCGCAAGAGCGTAGCCGTGTTAGGGGGGATACGCCTACCAATCCTGAGTATGCAGCTAGGCTGATAGGGCTGTCGGTTGAGAATGGCGCTGACGGTTTCATGTTTTCTGTTAGCGGTACAACGCTTTCAATTTTGGATATTTTGCGGAAGAATGGGGATAATGATGGTTTGCGCTTGTACGCGATTGTGCCTTATGCCTACGAATATGTTAGGCTTGCAAGTGCGTTGGGCGGGGTTCCAGGTTTAGCCAAGAAATTGGTTAGGGAAATTGTTTTTTCAGGGAATTTTCGTGCTGTGGCTTCTGGTTTGAATGGCGTTGTAAGGTCTGATTTGGCTTCTCTTGTTAAGACTTATTTGCTTTATGAAGTTTCTAGGGTTAAGCGTTCAGCTGGTGGGAAGGCTAAGCTTGAATCAGTTTTGCTACATCAGCTTATAACTGATTTATGCCTTGGTTTAGGCTTGGACTGGATTTTTAAGTTATATACAGAATTTTTGTTGAAGAAGGGGATAACTCCTGGCTTTAACACTGGTAACTTCGCCTTGTTAGTTAAGAAGCTTAAGAAGTGGGACATTGACTTAGAAAAAGTTGCGATAGCTGCGCCGTTTAATAAAGTTGGTTTTCAAATGGTTCCATCAAAAGAAGAATGCGAAAAAGCTTTGGCTGATCTGCCCAAACCCAATGTTTTAGCTATAAGTATTTTGGCGGCTGGCTACTTAAAGCCTCAAGAGGCTGTAGACTACATAGCGGGTTTACCGAACATAAAAGGTGTGGCGGTAGGCGTTTCAAAAGAAAAGCATGCTGTTGAAACTTTCAAGTTGTTGAAAGAGAGACTTTCATAAAAGTGGTTCAAGAGTCTGTAGTTTTACTGTAAAACGTAAGGTAGTAAGATTTATTAATGGGATACAGAAGAGTAAGCCTGTGGGGATATTATGGATGAAGATAAGTATAAGGTTAAGGTTTCTTCTAAGGGGCAAATAGTTATCCCTAGTGAGATTAGGGATAGGTATGGATTCGCTAAGGGAACTGAATTGATTGTTAAGCCTTTAGACGAGAATAGGATTTTGCTTGAAAAGGTGCCAAGGCTTTCTGAGTTGTTTGGTTTTTTGGGGGAAGCCAAGATTTCAAAGGCTTTGTTGGAGGCTAGGGAACGCGAGGCTTGCACTGAAAATGAGAGGCGTAAGGAACTTAGCAAGTAAGCCTCTGAAGAAATTGGTTTTTGATGCTGGGCCGTTTATTCTCCTTTTTACGAATGAGGAAGGCTCGGACATCGCCAGGGAAGCGGTTCTTCTCCATGAGAGGGGCGAGATAGAGATTTTCATGCATCCAAATAATCTTGTTGAATCTTATGCTGTGCTTTCTCGAATAAGCAAAGAGAATCCCAAACTGTTGGCGAGGAAGGTTGAACCTAGCACTGTGATACGTTCAGCCTATGCAACCCTTAATGTTGTGTGTGACGAGGAAACTGCCTTGAAGCTGGGCGCCTTAAAACTGAAGTATGAAGATAAGCCTTGGGGAGATCTATCATCCGCTGCCTTGGCACTGCGACTTTCAAATGGGGATAAAGTTCCCGTAATTATTCTAGGCGAGGAAAAACACTTTGAAGACATTAAAGAGGTGGTGACAGTCAAAGTATCTGATTTAAGAAATTATGTGACTTGAAATTGTGAAAAGGATAAGTTCATGTAAATTATTAAACTTTTGAAATAGTTGTGGGAATTTATGGTTACTCGAAGTTCACCGTTGCTTTGGAACCTGCCGAAGAGGAAGGTTTCATAGTTAAGTATCTTGAGCCGCCTGTTGCCACTAGGAAAGACAATAGAAGAGGCAATAAAAACATCAGGTAATCAAACTACCTAAAGGAAAATTATTGCACGAAGCTGCTGAAATAAAAATTGAAAGGCGAGAGTTTTTGTTCATTTTAATATTTTTGTGGGTATTATTTGTGCTATTATCTTTCGGTCTTCTTGGTGTAAATTACGTTTTTATGAAGAGGGCTGTAAATAAGCCTTGGAACGTTAGGATTGATAAGGAGTATTTGCCGCGGGTATCTATATTAGTGCCTACATTTAATGAGGGTCAGGTTATTGGTTATAAAATTAGAAATTTGTCTAAACTTGAGTATCCAAAGAATTTGGTGCAGATAATATTTGTGGACAGCAATTCCTCAGACTCGACTGTTGCCCGGATTAAGGAGTTTATTGATAACAATAAAGAAAATGT
>CAZZMT010000006.1:0-3313 GCA_964655395.1 uncultured Candidatus Bathyarchaeia archaeon
AGGAAAACAAGTGTTGGATTTGGTTTGATATTGAGATTGAGCGTACAGCTGAAAAGATATGCGAGTTGTTCTGCTATCAACCTGCAAGAATACTAAAAGTGTCCCAATGGCTTGAATCAATCATTGAGTGGTGCAAGAAAAGAGCGGAGGGCCGCAAGCGTGCGGCAGAAGAAATCTTAAAGCAACAAAAGAAATCTGTTGATATCATTACTGCTTTAAGTGTGGCTTATAAGCTAAGCAAAAAAAAACATAAATGCTTATAATCCAAAACATGTAGGAGGCAGGCATGATGTTAAATAGCCTTCATGAATTAATAGAGTCAAAGTTGTTGGAGTTACGTCTAGCTATACGTGAGCTTCAATGCCAAACGATACCGCATACACCTCTCCCGTTTTTTAGGTCTTTTAAACTGCTCGATGAAAGGTTAATATGGCCAGCCCGATTTGATGACTTGTGTTCAATGAAGATAAATAACAAAAACTCCCCCCTTCTTATCACTTCTTCATTGGTAAAGGACATATGCGAAGTGTGTGAATACAAGCCTTCAAAGATATTAAAAGTAATCCGCCGCCTTGAGGCAGCGGCCGAATGGTGTAGGAAAAGAGCGGAGGGCCGCAAACGAGCGGCCGAGGAGATTCTAAGACAACAAAAGAAAGCGGTTGATGAACTTATCAAATTAGGTGTTACCTATGGATTAACTAACCCAACATCAACTGAAGAATTAGAAGTTCAATTAGTAGCATTAAAGTTGCAGGAACTTAGCGAAATTGTAAAAGACCTACTATGCAAACCGATGTTATGTATACCAATGTCGGAGCTTAGTCCTATCTGGATTGCTCCAGGGGTTGTATGGCAACGCTATCCCGCCGGGATAGCGCGTTTCGAACTTAATCCAATAGGTCCTGTGTATGAATGTATAACTGACGACACGAGAATTGAAACGATCTCAAAAATAATATGCCACAGATGTAGCTATCAACCCGCTAAAGTTCTAGAAGCAATAAAGAAGATTGATGAGGCGATTGAATGGTGCAAGAAGTGGAGGTAAATGTAACATGAGTTTTCCGAAAATATTTCTTGTGAGACGTAATGTGGTAGAGGATAATGTATGTTTTGACGAAGTTGGCTTTGCTTATTGTGGTGAATCTTACTTTTTTAGAGCTGGTTATGTTGGGATTTCTAAGGATGTGGTTGGTCGTAGAAATTTGTTTTTCGTGTTTAATTGTGGTGCAGAGGAGGATGATTTTTGCTACTATATTCCTTTTCTTCAACTCTTGCGGTTGCGTGCAATCTCTGAGCCTATTATTGAGTATTATGACCGGGGTGAAGTATTTGAAGTGCTTTTTGCAAGGTTTTTGAGTTTCTATCCAGACTTCGATGTTGTTTGTAAACAGGTGAGTTATTTTTATATACGAGAAGATGAGAATGCAGGAGGAAGAGGATGAGGAGGTTTTTGGTGGTTTTAGTGTTGTTAGCTTTTGCAGATTTAGGTTTTTGCAGGAATTGGAAGGTCTTGCAACCAATTTTCAACTTCATACCCAGATCTTGACATTTTTAGACTATTGATTTATATTTCATGTTATGGGCATGAAGTTATCTCAATGGGCTAAGAAACTTGGAATTAGTTATAAAACAGCGTGGAGGATGTACAAAAGAGGTGAAGTTCCAAATGCTATAAAATTACCAACAGGTAGAGTTATAGTTCTTGAAGAGGATAAAGTAGTTGAGGAAAATACCGTTGCGATCTACTGTAGAGTGTCTGACGACAATAGTAAAGATGTTTTGGAAAGACAGGCTGAAAGATTGAAAGAGTATGCTATAGCAAAAGGCTATAAAATAAAGCACATAGTTAAGGAAGTGGGCTCTGGAGTAAATGATGCAAGACCGAAGCTTTTAAAACTTTTAAATCAGAGGGATTATCACATTTTGTTGGTAGAGCACAAAGATAGACTAACGAGATTTGGTTTTAACTTTATTAGAAACTGGCTTGAAAGCACAGGTAGAAAAGTAGAGGTGGTTAACGAGGCTCAAGACGATGCTTCCGACTTGATGCAGGACTTGGTAGCAATAATTTACAGCTTTTCAGCAAGGTTGTATGGGTTGAGAAGAGCAAAAAAGAAAACGGAGCAAATAATAAAGCTGTTAAAGGACGATGAGTGAAATTTACGGGACTTACGAGTTTAAACACTTTGCCAACAAAGGAAAGATAGAGAAGATTAAAGCAGTTCTCAAAGAGTATAGAAAAACCGCTCAAGACATAGCCAATTATTTGTGGATGGAGTTTTTTAGAAGTGGTGGAAATCTTCTACATAAGAAGAAAATTTCAATAAAACACATCCAAAGCAGTCTTTCTGAAAGATACAAGTGCGTATGTTTGTGGCAAGTATATGGTGTGTTGCAAAGCTACATTTCGAATCTTCAAAATAAGTTTGCTAAAGTAGTTTTCAATTCCAACCTTGACAGAGAAGACAAGTTAATACTTTTAGCAATAAATAATCAAAAAGCTTGGTTAAGATATGAAGGAAATACCATTACTGTTTATGATGGTAAAGAAAGGAAAGAATTAGAAGTTAAGAATTTTCACAGATTGGTAGCGAAAAAGATTTTTAAGCATCTTTTCAAGACAAATAGAAGACCAAACTTTAAACACATATCTATGCACCTTAATAGTTTGGTGGTTGAGTTTTTACCAAAAGTACAGAATAAAGCTAAGAGTTTTGACTACTGGCTCAAGATTTCTACCTTAGAAAAAAGAAGACCAATTTATATACCTTTGCAAAAGAATAGTTATGCTGAAAGGTTAGAAGGTGAATTTTTAAATTTTTGCCAAGTAGTTGAAAGAAGTGGAGACTTAGAATTTAGAATAGTAAAAGAATTGAGGAAAAGAGAGTATGCTCCTACAACTGACGTGATAGCAATAGACTTAGGACTAAATCCTTTGTTTGCTACTAACAGAGGGGATTTGATAGGAAGGTCCTTTTTGAGCTTTTTGACGAAGTTAGACGAGAAAATAACCAAAAGGATGGCGGGCTTACAAAGGAGAGGGCTAAAACCAAGTCAAGACAAAAAGTATGTAAAATTAATCACCAAACTGAGAGAGTTTTTAAAGAATGAAGTAAACAGAATGTTAAACCAAATTGTTGATATTTACAAGCCTGCTAAGATAGTGGTAGAAAAGCTTGACTTTCGCTCACCTGAACTTTCAAAACGAATGAACAGGCTTGTTCAGAACTTTGGTAAGAGGTTTGTTAGAGAGAAGTTAGAGAGGTTTAGAGAACTTTACGGAATTGAAGTTATTGAAGTTAATCCAGCA
>CAZZMT010000007.1:0-2440 GCA_964655395.1 uncultured Candidatus Bathyarchaeia archaeon
AATACTCCTGTAGACATTCTGCAAGTTCGCCGAAGTCGCCAGTGTAAAATTTACATGAACAAGTGCATGTTTCAGAGGGTTTCCAATAATCCTTAATCACGTCTCGAGCATGTTTTGGTTGAATTTTACCCTTTCTACTGCTAATAATTTCTTGTATCTCCTTTTCCGACGGAAAGTCTGTTACCGGCAACAGTTCTCCACTTTTGGTCAATATCGAAACGTTAGTGAATGAGCAGTGGGACTCGCATCCTCTGCCAAGGTTTATTGGCACAAAATTGTTTGCTTTTAATTCGCCTCCAGTTTGTTCCTCTATTGCCTTAAGCATGTCGGGAATAGTCACTCTGGAATCGTTGTCTGGTTGGTGTGGGTATCTTCCAAAGTAGCTAATCGGCTGGAAATGAACGCCCCTAACGGTTGGAATCCATTTCTTTGCAAACTTTATAATTTCACCTACTTGATGAAAGTTGACGTCTTTAACAACGGTGGGGACTAGTATTACGCCTAATCCTAGGTCCGCACAATTTTTGATGGCTTTATATTTAATTTCTGTTAAGGCGGTGCCCCTCAACTTTAAATATACATTGTCGGTTACTCCGTCGAATTGTAGGTATATCAGGTTTGCGCCATTTTCCTTTAAGCTTTCAAGGTATTCTTTGTCCCTTGCGATTCTGACACCATTAGTGTTAATCATTATGGTGTTGAATCCGAGCTTTTTGGCTAAAGCCACCATGTCGGGGAGGTCGTCGCGAACGGTGGGTTCGCCGCCGCTAAATTGGACTGGTGGAACGGAAGTTTTGCATTCGTATCGGAGCACCGTTTTAAGCATGCGTTCAACATCGTCCAATGTAACATCATACGTGTATTTTTCGTTGGCACTTGCAAAACATACAGGGCAATTTAAATTGCATCTATTCGTAATTTCAACAACAACGAAGCAGGCTTTTCGGAGATGATCTGGACATAGGCCGCAGTCAAAGGGGCAGCCTCGCTCTACTTTGGTGACGTTTTCGTCGCCCTCTAGGCGTTCAGGTTCCCAATCGTTAAGGCTTTCCCATAAAAGCCATGATTTAACACCTCTCCAAATCAAAGTTTTAAAGCTGCCATGCTGTGAACAATCCTTCACCATGTAAACTTTATCGTCGCTTTCACCAACAATTCTCGCCGGGATTTTCTGCAAACAGACTGGACAAAGGCTTTCAGTCCTTTTTAAAAGCATGGTTTTCATCCAGCCTAACAAAGGTTACTATTCGGTTTAGTGGCGACAATTAAAACGTAACGCACAATGTCCTTATAAAACAGGTTTTCCAGACCTTTCAAAGCCTTTGGATCCAAGCCGTCAGAATTTAACAGCAATTGAACGCCGAAAGGCAACAGTTTATCAGAGTGATCCTCAAAGTAGAGATCCACGAAATTTTCCTGTTTTAACAATTCAAGAAGAATTTCCAACGTTTCAGCGTTGGCCAAGCAAAGGGCAAATGTCAAATCGTTTTTCTCTTGTTTATGAAGCTTTCTTTCCAAAAGAAAATCGGCTAAAACAAGTTTTCCTCCAGGCTTTAAAACTTGACGTACCTCGCGGAGAACTTTCTTCTTGTCTGGAAAAAGGTTAAAGGCGCATTCGCAAAGGACAACATCAAAAAATGAACCTTTAAAAGGTAAAAATTCAGCGTCGCCGACTAAGAACTCAAGATTTTCACGTGTGTAGTTGTCAGAAATTTTAGTCCTGCTTTCTTTAACAAACTTTTTTGAAAGATCGACGCCGACAACTTTGCATCCGAAGTTTTTAGAGATTGTAAGTGCGGAGTCTCCTTTTCCAGATGCTACATCGAGAACAAGTGAATCTTCGTTCACCCCGGCCAATTCTCCTATTCTTAATGTTACTTCCAACCCACCCGGATGTAGACTCCCGCCGTAAATTATGCATACTGCTTCTTCATAGAATTTTGTTGAGAATATTTTCATGGACTCTGACGCGTTTTTCATAGGTGTTCTCAGTTCACCAGTTTAATGCTTACGTTTAAAAGTTACTCTCTCCGGCAAAAATTTTAAGATGTACTTCGGTATCCTTCTCACTTCTCATATTGGATAATATTGGTCTGGGAAGAAGATGCAAAACAATAAGGAAAGTTTAAACGTTAAAGACAAAACGTTCGTTGATGAATTCTTAAGTAAAGAGGAATGTAGGGAAATACGTTACTGTATTCAGTGCGGAGTTTGCACGGGTGCCTGTCCATTAGCCTCTTTCGGCAGCCAGAATCCACGAAAAATTATGGCTATGATTCGTGAGGGGCTTAAACCGGCGATTCTTGAAGTTTTAGACCGGTGCTTACTGTGTGGGCAGTGCCAAATGCTTTGCCCAAGAGGTATACAACATAAAGAGGTGTTGCTTAAACTTAGAGAATTAAGTTTTAGTATGGGTAGAGTTTGTGAAGGGTTATCCTTC
>CAZZMT010000008.1:0-9664 GCA_964655395.1 uncultured Candidatus Bathyarchaeia archaeon
GCGGCTTGGTACCTCGATGTCGGCTCTTCCCATCCTGGCCCTGCATAAGGGGCCAAGGGTGAGGCTGCTCGCCTATTAAAGGGGAACGTGAGCTGGGTTTAGACCGTCGTGAGACAGGTCGGACTTTATCTGCTGGGGGTGCTGGCTGCCTGAGGGGAAAGGGTCCCTAGTACGAGAGGAACGGGACGCTGTGGCCTCTAGTTTACCGGTTGTCCGACAGGGCAGACGCCGGGCAGCCACGCCGCCGGGGATAAGGGCTGAAAGCATCTAAGCCCGAAGCCCCTCCCGAAAATAGGCAGCCAATCCCCGATAGAAGGCTGGGCTGGCGACAGCCCGGCTTAAGGGGACGAGGGCTCCCGTAGAAGACGGGTTTGATGGAGCCGGGGTGTACGCTGGAAGGCTTCGGCCGACCAGCTCAGCCCGCGGCCCCCAACCGCCCGAGATGTCGGGCGTTTAAGGCGGTGTCTGGGCAAATCGGCAGAATCCTTTTGTCGGCGAAACAGCCATGCACGGTTTCTGAAAACTGCTTTTTAAGGTTCATTTTAGGCCAGTTTATTTTCTGCTCAAAATTGCAAAATCTGTTGGCTTTGAAACCTTTAAATGTAAAATAATAAGTTGGAACTTGAATGGGGAAAGCCTAAAAATGGGGTATGCTGGATTATGGGCGTTTTTGGGTTATTTTTTCGGCTTCTAGTTCTCTCACGCGGGTTTCTATGAATTCCGCCACTTTTTCTTGGCTGTACTGCCGTTCTTCCTCTTGTTTTCTTAGTTGTTCTTTGATGGTGGCTAGGACTTTGCTTACGTCGAAGGGTTTCAGTATGTAGGCGTCGGCGCCACGGTTTACGGCTTCTATGGCGTTCTGCAGTGTTGGATAACCCGTTATGATTATTTTCCGCATCCTTGGCACGGTGTCCCTCATCTTTGTTAGGAGTTCTATGCCTTCCATGTCTGGCAAACGTATGTCAATGAGGGCGATGTTGTAAACGTTTTTCTTGGTTTTTTCTATAGCTTGCTTCGCTGTCTCCGCTTGGTCAACACTGTAGCCTTCATCTTCGAGGATCATGGCTAAAACTTTTCTTATGTTTTCGTCGTCGTCAACAATGAGGATTCTAGCGTTTTCACCCATATTTTTTCACCTCCTTCTTCTTCTATTTTAGGTTCGATGGGAAGGGTGACAGTGAAGGTTGCCCCTTTCTCAGGGGCGCTTTCAACGGTTATGGTGCCCCCGTGGGCTTCAACAAAACGTTTACAAATGGCTAGGCCAAGCCCCATGCCTTTAGCCTTTGTTGTGAACAGGGGTGTCCAAAGCTTTTTCATAACCTCCTCGGTCATGCCTATGCCCGTGTCTGAAACCGTGAACATGACGTTGTCGCCCTTTTTCATGCTTTTTATAGTTAGGGTTCCGCCTTTCGGCATGGCTTCAACGGCGTTTCTTATCAAGTTTACAAAAACCCTTTTCAGCTTCTCGAAGTCCGCTCTCATCTTGGGCTTCTTGTCCACCAACTTCACGACTTTGATGTTGCTTGGAATTTGCACAGCCGCTAACGCTTCATCGACAATATTTTCTGGATTTGTTTCAGTTATGTCGAGTTTAACTTCCCTTGAATAGTCGAGAAGATCATTTATTATCTTGTTTGAGTAGGCAATGTTCTTCTCAATCAAATCTAACATTTCCATGATTCGCTCATCGCCCAGCTGGCTTAGCCGCCTCTTGAGGTAATAGGCGGCGCCGGCGATGCTTGTAAGCGGGTTGCGCAGATCGTGACCAATCATGCCGGCCAGTTCGCCTATGGCAGCCATCCTTTGGGCTTTAAGCAGTTTATCGTTCATCTCCATTAATTCACGGGTTCGCTCCTCCACTTTCTGTTCAAGTTGGTCGGTGTACCGTCTAAGCTCTTCCTTCGCCCTTGACAAGTTTTCGATTAGTGTAGAGTTTTCAATGGTGAGGGCGACGTAAGGCAAGAACAGCTCGACAAGCGTTAAATTCTCCCTTACCGGTGTTGTTCTAGCCTCGGGAGCATCCAATGTTATTATGCCAACAGTTTTCCCCTCTGGCGTGCGGATGGGAGCGGCTAGCAAGCCCAAAGGGTGATGAGAAACCAATGTTTTCACAGCATCCTGAAATTTCGAAGCAAGCTCCCTTGAAAACTTCGGGTCATTCCATGACAAGTAATAGAACCCGCCAATCTTGCAATCTTCAAATTTCGGGGTGAAAAGTTCCTTCCAGAAGGCCGCGGGAATGGGCACTTCGATTATGTCTCTGATTTCCCTTCTTGTAAATCCTACTGAAAAAACGCTTTTACGTTCAAAGTTTTCATCCCTTACAGATATTGTAACTTTCCGCCAACCAAACTTTTGAAGGGTTTTCACAATTGCCCTAAGCCTTTTTTTCATATCCTCGATTTGCATGATTTTTATTAAACGTCCAAGATTTTTTGAAAGTAATTCAAGGTTTTCTTGTCTTTTGATGTTGCTTATGGCTGTCGCAGCGTGGGAAGCCAAAATTTCCAGGAGTTTTTTGTCGTTTTTACTGAAGGCTGCAAGCTTGCTACTTTCCACGTTTAAGACGCCTAAAACCTTCTTGCCAACCTTCATGGGCGCCGCAAGCTCAGAGAGAATCTTCCTTCCACCCAAAACATATGCACCGTTTTTTCTGACGTCTGGAACATAAACAGTTTCCCCAGTCCTAGCAGCCCTAACAGTTATGCCCTTATCACCGTTGATGGGCAGTTTGAGCGATAAAACCTTTGAGTAGCCACGTTGGCCGAGAAGGCGGAGAACATCACCCTCCGCAATAAAGAAGGAGGCATATTCGAAGCCTAGAATTTTCTCCATAGCGTCCAATGTGAGCCTACAAATTTCCCTTAGGCTTTTGGCCTTGTTGATTTTTTGTGCATAACTGTTTAGCTCTGAAAGCCTTTTCTCGAAAAGCCTTCTTTCCTCTTCAAGCTTTCTTCTCTGGGTTACGTCGAGCACTTGGGCGATGGTCCGCATTCTCCCATTAGCATCCCAAATTGTTGTGGCTTTAACCTCAACAGTTCTTTCTTCGCCATCCTTCCTCCCGATTTTCAACTCATATGTAGCGGAGAAAACTCGTTGTTTCTCATGCCGTTTTGCTTGTCTAAGCATTTCCTCCGTTGCAAAGAGGGCTCTGCTCTCTTTTGCCAAGAATATCCTAAAATCCTGCCCAACTATTTCATCCTTTGAATATCCTAAAATTTCAGCTAAAACATTGTTTGCATAGGCTATCTTAAAGTTTTCATCGATTATGGCTATGCCATCATGGGAGTTTTCTACAATAGAACGATAAAGTTCTTCCTGCTCTCTAAGTTTTTCCTCTATAAGCTTCCGCTCTGTAATGTCGCGGCTCACGCCGATTAAACCAGCGATTTTGCCGCTTCTATCGAAAATTGGAACTTTTATCGTGTCAAAATACCTTTTTTCGCCTTGTTCGTTCACGGTGTATTCTTCTACTCGCACAGGCACACCGTTTCGTAGAGTTATTTCGTCGCTTTTCCTGCACTGCTCAGCCAAATCGAATGGAAGGATGTTTTCGTCCTGTTTGCCAGCTATCTCCTCCCCCTTCAAGCCCGTAAACCTTTCAAAAGCGTTGTTAACTACTATGTACCGCCTATCTACATCCTTGAGGTACACAAGGTCTGGAATCGCCTGAATCAACGCCTGCAAGGTTGTGCTAATCCTCTGGAGCTCGTCCTCGTATTTTCTGCGGCTTGTCACATCGCGGGCTATTCCAAACTCGCCCACTATTTTGCCATTCTCAATCAAGGGCACGCTTATAAACTCGCCAACTAAATACTCGCCGGATTTAGCACGAACTTTAAGCTCAATAGGTTCAGGTTTGCCAGCCAAAGTTTTCTGGAAAGATTCAACAGCCTTGGCAACATCATCCGGATGGATAATCTCCACAAAAGGCTTGCCAATCCACTCCTCCCTTTTCCAGCCCGTGATCTTCTCAAAGGCTGAATTAAGCGAAATAATCTTCCCATCAGATGAAACAGTGTAAATGACGTCTGGAGCCGCATCCACAATGGTGTGGTAACGCCTTTCACCCTCAACTAAAGCCCTCTCCATCTTCTTATATTTGGTTATATCCACAGCCATCTCCAGTTTCACATACTTGTTTCCAGACCACTTGATGGCTTTGTCTATGCACTTGTACCATCGACCATATTTTTCGTAGTAGTATTCCCAAACATGGATTTTGCCCAAGTTTTCCCCGAAAATGTATTTGTTTGTGCAGTGGGGGCATGGACTATCCCTGCCGTAGAAAACAACATAACATTTCTCGCCCACAATTTCCCTTCTGAAAAGTTCTTTCAGTTTGTCGTTTGCAAAAAGTATTTCATAGGTTTGCGGATCCACTACGTCAACAAGTTCTTCTAAACCATCAAACAACGCGTGAAGCCTTTCCAAGAAGCTGGCTAATTCCTCGTTTTCCGCCATTTTAGACGTCACCCAAATGGGAGAAGTGTCTCCTCAAAAATTCAACACTGTTTAGGAGGTCTAGGTGCTCGTTTTTAGGCGTTAGGTTTAGTTTGCTGTAAAGCTTTTCCAGTATAAGCCTCTCCACATAGGGGGTTCCGGGTCCAAAAATTTTTTCAAGGGCTTTTTTGAATTCTGTTAGGTTTTTGGGGATTTCTTCCCTCCGCAATTTGAAAGTGTTTTCTAAATGGAATAGGATGGCTTGTTTTGGGGATTCTCCAAGGGTGGCTAACCCCTCTTCTATAGCGTCCAGAATTGTCTTTTGAAGGTTTTTGGAGGTCAAGGGAGGTTCGCCTGTTTCTATTAAATATTACGATATTAGACGTTAAAACTTTTCGAAACCACCAATTAAATCCTTATGAATCCAAAATCTATACCAGAACAAAACCTACTTCGCTTTAGCCTTCTGAAAACTCCGCCGGGCAGCCTCAACATAATTCACAAAAATAAACTCCTCATGTTCATCCCAATTGAGAGGTTGTCCAATGTGGGCGTACAACCGCTTCATAATCATAATTTCAAGAAAGCGGGCACCCAAACCGAAAATTTTCTCGAGACCTTCTGCAAACTCTTTAATGTGTTTTGGAATTTCCTCCCTTGAAATCTTAAACTTATCCTGAAGGTGGAAGTAAATGGACTGCTTCGCAGACTCACCTAAGGAGGATAATGCTTCATCAATAGCCTCAAGCAACAGTTCATCAAAGGTTTTCCGCGCCAACTTCCGATCCTCTTGGAAGTAGGTTAATTGTTTGTTCCATTACTATAAAAGTTTGCTGAATCACCAATTTATGTTATTGTTTTAGGCGATTCGGAATCAAACCCGAAAGCTGAACGACGACGGACCCGCTCTTCCACAAGGCTTAGCGCTTTTGCATAATCCATGAGGGCCATGCGCATGGTTTCGCTTTCGCTTGTTCCAAGCCGCCGCGCCAGCTCCTCTAAAATTTCTTTTTGTTCTTTGCTTAGGATTACTTTGACTATGCATTTTCGGGGCATTTTGAAGCCTCGTTATATTCTGTATATTTGGTATATCAGAAACATTTAAAAAACTTACGCCACCAAAAATATATAACGGTGCAAAAATGAAAACCCTACGAGTTTCAGACGACGTCCACCAAAAACTAACAGCCCTCCTAGGCGAACTCATGGCCCAAACAAGCAAGATGCAAACATACCAAGACGCCATAGAAGCCATGCTCCACCAGTCGGTTATACTGCCGCCGGAGCTCCTCCGCGAAGTAGAAGAATTCGTGGAAAAGAATAGGCATAAGGGCTACACCCGCCGAGAGGAGTTCATACGCCAAGCCATACGCTTTTATCTAAGATGGGAGTCCGAGGAATACGAGTACTTTGAAATTCCGAGGGAGAAATATGAAAAACTCAAAAAGGCCATTAGGGCATTAGGCCTCCCCTACACAACGCCTTGGGACTTCGTCGAGGATCAAATAGATAAAGTCCTAGAACAATATGAAAGATATGTGGAGGAAGCGGGGGAAACAAGCCGTGACCACGACAGTTGAAGGCTTCGAACACGTCGTGAAACTCCAAACTTTTGGAAACATAGATAAAAACTTGACGGAAAAGCTTCTAGCCATCCTTGCCGAATGTTATAGAAGGCTAGGCCCGCCCATGACGTTTTCGGTAAACCTAAACATCTACGAAACTTCAAGCGGACAAGGGTTTTTCGCATCCCACGACGCCTTGGAAGGCAAACCAACAATAAACATTTACCTAGACCGGATTTCAAGCCTCCCGCCCAACGTTGCGGAAGCCGGTGTCAGACGCCAAGCAGCCCACTCCATCCTCCACGGCTCACCAGAATACTACAAAATCAAGTTTCCATCGGGGCTGAGACAAGCCATGCGCAGTTACGGTTTGCCCGAAAACCTTGCAACCGAAATCCTATACGGAGCGGCCATGGCCGTCAAAGAACACGCCGTAACAAGGTTTCTAGTTGAAGGCGGATACTTGGAAGATCAATTGGCCTACGCCAAATATATGCTTGCGCCTACAGCCGAAGAGCTTCAAGCATGGGAACTGACCAAAAACAACCCAACAGCCAGAATCATATACCTCGTCATGACAATCAGAGACATTTCATGCGCTGTTCCACTGCTGAAAAAGCCAGACGTAAGTGACGAAATTAGGCAATATCTGGAAAAGAGGCTTAGCCACCTGCCAGACCAGTACAAGGCGATAATACAGAAAATAGTGGATGAAACCATCCAAAAGTTTTCAGACGACACCTTCAAAAACATAGACAACCTCGTGGAAGCCATCGTGGAAAACATAATCCACAAAGAGCTGGAGCCAAGCAAATACGAAACAGAAACCATGAGGTAGCCGGAAATGAGCCGAGCAGTCCTAGACATCATCCTCAACGCCATGCAGGTTTGGCTAAACGAAACAGAAAAAGAACAATTGTACCACGAGCTCCTCGCGTATTTTGGGCTGGTAGGCGCGTTAAACGAGTGTCAAGCCTTGGAAAGTGCCTGGCAAGACCCATATAATAGGCGGGAGATAGAAGATTTCATAAGGGCTTGGCTTAGGCGAAAGCAAAGGCGGAGAGAAGAGGCGCTAACATGGGTGGTTTAGCCATTATGGCTTTTAACAGAATGGCCTTTGACGTTTCACTAATTGCAGGCATAATCATGATCCTAGTTCTCGTGCTCTTCATCCTAGTTTTCGCTTTCATGGCATTATCCTTCTTCAAGTGGATGAAAGCATCAGCCTATTACGAGCGGTCACCAGCCATAAAAATTGAGGAGTATGCCTGCCCAAAATGCGGCTCAAAAGAACTAGAACTCATAGGGAGAAGAACGATGAGGTGCAAGAAATGCGGAACAACATTCACAATACGCACTGGCGCCGCTGAAGAATACTGGATTGTTTGGCCATTCTTCTGGTTCTTCCCATTCATATGGTGGAAAACAAAAGACTAGCCTTTTTCTGTCATTTTGCTGTTCGTAGAATTTCTATGAAGCTTTTGAATGTCTCAGATTTTTTGACCGCTTTTTCCAGGTCTACTTCTTTTGCAAGCCGTTTATAAACTTCCGGGCTTTTGATGAAGTATCTGCCCATTTTCTGCATCAATTTCTTGAGTTCGTCTTTTGGGTCTTCTATATTTTCAGGGTTGTTTATGCACAATCCTGCGAGGATCCATGATTCTACACTTCTTTTGACTATGATGGTGTGGATTTTGGATTGCAGGTTTTGTAGTTTCTTAATTTCACGTTTTATTTCGTTTATAAGATTGGTAGTTTGTTTTTCCCCTCTATGGAGGTCTTTGAGGATTATAGCTTTTTCAAACTCGCGGACAGAAGCAAGGATACGTCTTACCTTTTCTGGTTTGTTCCCTCTCATGGGGTGAACTTTGCATGGTTTTTGTAGTTTTTCGGCGATGCCTTCGATGAAGCCTTTGTCTGTCAGGCCCTCAACGATAATCAGCGTGTGGGTCAAAGTGTTCCACCGAATATTCCAGAATACCATGCTTCGCCTAGGGTACCACCTTCCTCCAGAAACCTTTTCACGTTCTCCATTTCTTTGGTGGCTGACAACTTCTTAACTTTAGTTTCTAAGCCTTCCTTCCATACAACTTGGACTTCTTCCGGCTTAACATGGTCAAGTAGGTATGGCGAATGGGTTGTCATAACAACTTGGGACGGAGAATCCCTAACCAAATTCATGAAAGTTTCAAGCAAGTACGGATGAATACAATTTTCTGGTTCCTCTAAAACCACTAGGCTGGCACCACCATACAAAACTGAGATCATGGCAAGAAGCCTCAAAGTGCCATCAGAAATGTTATGAGGCTTTAAGGGCTCATCCAAACCTTTAACCTTAATCCAGATTTCGACTTCTGTTCCTTCTATGTGCGGTATAACCTCCTCAACCTCGGGAACCATGCCCTTCAAAGTTTCTTCAACACGTCCGAAATCTTTCCGCCTTTCCGTGTACAAGTAAAGCAAATAACGAGCCAAATTGTCACCATGATACTTCAGGAAGGGCTCTTCAGACACAGAATTTTTAAATCGAAGACTATCTGGGGCAAAGGAATGGACAGCGATCTTCCTTAAATCAGAAGCCAACTGATGAAATTCTACCTCCACATCGGAAGGTAAAGCAGTTAACACACTATTCATCATCGGTCTACCGTAATAAGAAAATGATCCAAAGGGAATTAAGCCATAGCTTATTTCACGACCTTTGATATACACGTCGCCATTTCCAGCATGAGTTATCACTGGTTTGTGGTCTATCAATATTTTTTCAATATAACGTTCGTTGGTTAGTTGAAGTGCAAATTCATAGTTTTTACTCTTTATAATTCTTTCAAGTGAAAGCTGGATATTTACGGCTGGGTTAAAGTTGAAAGATAGGTCTCTTAGTTCTTTGTAGCCCTCCAGTGTTGGCAGTCCTTCTTTTGCATGTTTTGCTATTAGTTGGAGGGCTCTTGCGATGTTGCTTTTGCCGCTGGCGTTTGGCCCTATGAAGACGTTTACTTTTTCGAGTTCTATGTCAACGTTTTTGAGGCTTAGAAAATTTTCTACGTGGAGTTTTTTGAACATGTTTTGGCACTGGCTCCGTGCACTTTAACCTTTACGTGTTTCTAAATTTAAATAGGTTGCTAGGTTGCCAAAAACTCTGTTTTAAAATTTTGAGTTTTAGGCCAGTTTGTTGGGTCTTGTGTTGGCCATTGGGCTGGTCTTTGGGTTGTCCAGTTCGGCTTTTCATTTTCTTTGGCGTATAGCTATCCCGACGGTTTGGGGGTTGCAGTATTGCCTTGGGAGGTAACCGCCAACTATATTCGGAGTGGCCATCGCAGTGTTGACGAGTTTGAGCCTGAAAGTCTTCGCACCATTGTGATTTCTGAGGATTTGGGGATTAAAGCTGTTGTTGGTAAGCCTAAGGGCAAAACCACCATGGAGGTTGTAAGCTACCTTTTCGATGTTTCTAAGGGTTGGACTTTGGAGAAGGCCAAAGACTGGTTTGAGCGGCACCAGCAGAAGCGCCACAGTGAAACTGAACATTTCATTGCTGTTTTGCCCTTCAAAGTGGTTGAGAAAGTCGCCGAGAAGCCTTTGCGGATTAGGGGAGTCGCGTTAACGGCTGGCATGAGCCGAAACTTGAACATTTACTTGCCCGAGGAGTTGGAGGCTTT
>CAZZMT010000009.1:0-18520 GCA_964655395.1 uncultured Candidatus Bathyarchaeia archaeon
AACCTTTGCATACGCCTTGATAGTTCCTGGAGCGGTAATGTGGCTGCTAACTGTTAGGCGCACAAACTCCCATGATATGTATGACCTAATGAAGCCACCTTTGATAACATTCATCCTGCTACTTGTCCTTTTAACCATCATGCCTCTCCTAAATGCTAATTTGGTGATAACGATCAAAAGTCCGACAATACAAGATCCGCAAGGCGAGCATTATTCCATTATGCAAATGAGCCTACAAATACTATTATTTTGGGGCCTAATACTCTCTTTTCTGGGAGTCCTTATCGCTGAACTGACAAGTAGAGTAAGAAAAAGAATTATACTTTAACATAGCAAGGCAGATGCAACCATTTTTTAGCCACCGTTAATGGAGCTGAAGTTAAAATTTTTAGTGAACTTCATTTTAACTTGATGATATGCTGTTCCAGCGATTAAAGTTGCGATTCCTATTATCCATGCTTCTGGTTTAGCCAGCAATGTGATCGCTAGGAATGTTAGGCAGGTTGCTGCTCCAAGGGCGGAGACTGTTTTAGGGTAGTTTCTTTTTGTGGTTTTTAGTTTTAAGGCTGCTATGTTGGCTAGCGTATAGTAGAATAGGAGGGCGAAAGTGCTTATGGCTACAACCCTTGTCAAATCTACGAATAAAACCAGCATGGTCATGGTGGCACCAACAATCCAGACAGCGTAGTGGGGTGTGTTGAATGCTGGGTGAAGCTTACCAAGGCTTTGGGGCATGTCGCCTCTTCTAGCCATGGCGTACATCATCCTTGAAACGCCTAGGATGGCGGTTAAAAGCACGCTTGCCGTGGCGATTAATCCGCCCGCAGAAACCGTGTAGGTTGCAGCAGCGTTTCCCGTGATGCTTATAGCCTCTGTTAGGGGCGAGTTTGAACCTGCAAGCCTAGACGCCCCTACAAGTCCGACGGCCACCAGTCCCACAAACACGTAGACGGCTGTGGAAATGAGCAGCGAAAGCAAAATAGCCCTAGGCACGTTTTTCCTTGCGTCTTTAACTTCTTCGGCAACGACGGCAGCCCTTGCAAAGCCTCCGTAGGCGAAAAAGATGTAGAAGGCGGCAGACAAAACACCCATCTGAAACGGATTGAAATCCGCAAAGTTTGATGGTTCTATGTGGAACAAACCGTAGATCACGAAAAATCCTAGAATCAAAAGCTTAGCAACCACCAAAACGTTATTGAATAGGGCGGATTGGCGAACACCAACAAAGTTAATAGCCGTGAAAAAAAGGCAAAGCAACGCAGCCGTCCAGTTAGGCGGAAAAACCGGAAACAAGGCGTGCAAGTAGCTTGCAAATCCTAGGGCTACAGCTGCACCTGCAAAAGTGTTTGAGACTACCCACATCCAACCCGTTAGAAAGCCAGCGAAAGGCGAAATAAGCTGGTAGGAATACTCGTATATGCTGCCCTCTTTAGGCTGCCAAGCCGTTAACTCACAGAAGCTTAAAGCAGTGAAAACAGAAACCAAAGCCGCCAAAATCATGGAAACAGCCAGAGCCGAACCAGCATAGCCAGCGGCAATCCCAACAACCACATATATGCCAGCGCCTATCACTGCGCCAACGCTTATGGCTGTAGCATCCCACAAGCCAAGGGTTGGCTTAAGCCCTTCCCGCTGGGAACCTTGTTCGCTCAAACCTTTCACCAGAGGGATTGATACACAAGTTTTTGCCCACTTTCCAAACGATTGTTTGCAAAACATAAATAATTTCGCCAGCTAAGTTATTATTGGACTATGATGACATCGAGGTACGCTGACAGGTGATTGGTTTTTCCGCTCCTGAGTCCAGTAAACGCATAGAGGCTTCTACAAAATCATGTCGCAAAGAGGGTAAAAAGATAGATGGCGTTAGGTTTCAGATGGTCCGGTGACGTATGCCCATATGCTGACTAGGATAAGCGTTAGGAAGGCGCCTGCCAATCCCGAAAGCAAGTATCTCGTCACTACGCCTAGCGATGGCAGCAGGGCAATCAATGCTGGGATCACATAGGTGGCTGTCACATCGGCTATGATGCCCGCGAAGAATCCTAGAAGCCCCACGAAGATGAAAACCTTTAACCTTTCACCCATTCTGTTTTCACCTAGCCTAGAATTGGTTTTCAGGGCTCTTTTTAGTCTAACTTACAAGTTTTTGTTTATTCCAGCGAAAACAGCAAAGAATTCTTTTCACTGGAAAATTAAAGCTCAAAAAGGTTTCAGCCGGCACGTATATCTCTACGTATATACGTGAATGTTTCCAGCATATTAACAATGTATAAGATTTCTTTAAGCCCCTATGCCTCTTTGGAGGAATCTATATTGTCAGAAAAGTTTAGTAAACGATGGGAGGAGAGACGCGACGAGCAACCACTTACAGAACGCATAAAGGAGGCTGTGAGGCCTCCAGGTCCATTAAAGCCACGGCTTGACATGGCCATCCGCCGTATAGAACTCCAAATTCAGAAGCTTGATCAGGCAAGCGAAAGGTTCAGTCAAAGAGACAAGTCCATATTTGCCAGAATTGTTGACGCTTACACGAAGCACGACATGGCAAGAGCCAATGTTTTCGCAAATGAGCTGGCTGAAATAAGGAAAATGGAAAAAATGATAATGCAGGCTAGACTTGCCCTTGAACAAATTGTCTTAAGATTACGAACTGTGTCAGAGCTTGGAGACGTTGTTTCAACTCTCGGCCCTGCGGTCAGCGTATTAAGAGCCGTAAAAACAGGAATGGCCAACATTTTCCCCGAAGCCGAAAGAGAGTTGGGGCTGATTGGCAACCTGCTCAGCGGAATAATAGTGGAGGCCGGACAAAGCACTGGGCTATCTATAAACTTTGAAGCCGCCAACGAAGACGCCCAAAAAATCCTCACAGAAGCAGCCGCTGTTGCTGAACAAAAAATCAAAGAGAAGTTCCCAGAACTTCCAGCTGGAATACCGCAAATGCCCTTGCCAGAAAAAACCCAAACAGAAACAACCTAGCCCAGCGGAGGAATGTCTATGCCACAAGATTCCAATATTTTTTTATCCCTCGGAAAACCAGTTAAAGACGAATACGGCCGCCTAATCGGAGAAGTCGTCTCTTTTACAGTTAAACCCAACAGTGAGGTTGAACACGTCTATATAAGACGCAGTGATGGAGCATTCACCAAGTATCCCGCCGGAAACCTAAAGTTTAACGGATCAGAAGTAATTTACATATCAGACATAAAGGCTGAAACAGCCGCCTTCTGTGATCAAATCCCCCTTATATGGCGTAAAGACCAGGCCTTAAAGGAGCTTTATGAGAAAAAGAAAATATCACCAGAAGTCTACGAAGATTTACATAACAGTTTTGAAGGTGCCTTAAACCAGCTTAAAACAGAGGCTCAAGCCCTTTTGGAAAGGATAGATAAAGAAATTGAAAGATGCAACAAAGAAATCAAAGAGCTTAACTACGCCCTTGTCCACTTGGAAGTGGAGCATGAAATAGGGGAAGTGGACGATCCTTCTTACCAGATAGCCTTTTCAACTATACAGGAATGCTTGAAGCGAGCTAACATGGAAAAGGAAGACCTTGAAAGCATGAGAAACAAACTTTCAAACATTCTTCTGGGCGAAACAGTGCACAGGCCTTTCGCCAAAGAAACAGGTGAATCCATAGCGACTGAACCAAGCCTTCCAGAACCTCCTGTAGTAGTTTATGTAAAGGAAGCAGGCGAGTCAAGCATTTAAGGTTCCTAAGGCGTAGCGGGCGGAGGGAGCTGAAATAAAAAACCTTTTTGCGTCATCCCCTCCACCACTACGGGAAGTTATAACCAAGTCAATGTATAAGCTGAGGGTTCAACAGCAAAAGGTTGTCCAAGCCTCTTTAAGGCTTAAGGAAAGAGATAAAAACCTTTTCCAGGCGTGTGTGAACGCTTTAAGGGCTAATAATCGTGAAAAAGCAGCCATATGCGCCAACGAGCTGGCCGAAGTCCGCAAACTGGTAGGTTTTCTCCAGCAGGTGGAGCTTGCCCTTGAAAGGGTTATCCTCCGCCTTGAGACGGTGCGAGAGTTAAGCGATATCATTATAGACCTAAAACCGGCCTTGAAAACCCTTCAAAACATTTCGAGACAGCTTTACGAGATACTACCCGAAGTTTCATCGGAAATAAATGAGATAAACAACGTTATAGGGGAAACAATCTACTCAACGAGAATCTCTGATGAAGTCGTAATTCCAGTGGACAAGGTTACGCCTGCTGGAGAACAGATTCTAAGCGAAGTTGAAAGCTTCCTTGAAAAGAGGATAACTGAGAAGCTTCCTGAACCGCCTGCTACGCTGGAAACACCCAAACTCGAGAAGGCCGAAATCAAACAGATGGTTGCTCTAACAGCTTCTTGTTCCCAGATCGTTGGCGATGAAGCCTTTGACGAAAACGGAAGCCGCTCTGAAAACTTGATCTCCTTTAGAAAAGCTGAGATTCAGGAGATTAGCCTAAAAGTGGGTAAGCCTTCCCTTGAAGAAGCCCTTTTGGAATATGTGCGTCGAAGCGGTGGCGAAATAGACCTAATCCGTTGTTCCCGGGACTTAGGCGCTTCATATGAGGAGGTTGAGAAGGCCCTGCAAAGTTTGGGTGCAAAGGGAAAAGTGAAAATTGAAGTTAGAAGGTGAACTTGCCTTGGAGGCCGCCCAAGAGCTTGAAAAGTTGGCTACAAACTATGCCTTGGAAGCCGTCCGCCTCGACAAGCAGGGCGCAAAGGGCATGGCCATAACAATGTATCAAAAAGCCATAGAAACGCTATTGAAGCTTGTCCAGCTTTATCCCGACTACAGTCTAAACAAGATTTACATTCAAAGGGCCATAGCCTATCAAGAGAGGATAAAGGCGCTGCAGGGAGCCATCGTTCCAGCGGACCAGCAAACGGAGCCTAAGAGCGTTGAAGGAGCAAAACCAGGCGAGACAAAGAAGGCAAGCTATGAAGAATTGATTATAAAAGAGAAGCCAAACGTCCGCTGGGACGAGGTTATAGGCTTAGACTCTGCGAAAAAAGCAATCAAAGAGGCCATAATCTACCCAGTTCAGAGGCCGGACCTTTTTCCGTTAGGGTGGCCTAGAGGTATACTGCTTTTCGGCCCGCCGGGCTGCGGCAAAACCCTGTTGGCTGCTGCTGCCGCCACGGAGATTGATGCCGTTTTTATTTCTGTGGATGCGGCTTCTATAATGTCTAAGTGGTTGGGTGAGGCGGAGCAGAATGTTGCCAGACTTTTTGAGTCTGCCCGGAAAATCGCCTTGGAAGACAAGAAGCCAGCCATAATATTTATTGACGAGCTAGACTCCCTCATGGGGAAGCATTCCAACGAGGTTGGCGGCGAAGTTCGTGTACGCAACCAGTTCCTAAAAGAGATGGACGGCATAATTGACAAGGGTAAAAACCTTCACGTTTATGTTATTGGCGCCACAAACAAGCCTTGGGATCTGGACTGGCCGTTTATTCGACGTTTCCAGAAGCGAATCCTTGTGCCATTACCGGACTTCCACGCAAGACTCATGATGTTTAAACATTACACGAGCAATTTAATTTTGGCTCCAGACGTAGACCTACATGAGTTGGCAAGGCTTTCTGAAGGCTTTTCTGGAAGCGATATAAAGGATGTATGCCAAGCCGCCCACTTAAAAGTTATTGGAGAATTCTTCGAGTCTGGACAAGCCGCCAACAAGCTTGCTAAGCCCCGGTCCCTGCGAATGAGCGATTTCCGACAGATTTTGGAGGAAAGGAAGCCCAGCGTTTCCCTAGACATGTTAACGCTTTATAACAGATGGTTTGAAGCCTTCAAAGCCCTCTAGAAGGAGGCCCAATGGTGGAAGGGTTTGGAGTAAAATCGGCTTCTTATGTTTTCGCGAGCTCTCCTTTCTCCCCCCTTCTCCCCATGGAAACTCCAAACTCCACAGATGTTGGGCACTCCTCTTCTAGAGGGCTATTCAGCCCTTAACTTTCCCCTCTTTTTCTTGATAAAGTTCTCGACAAAAGCCTACAAGTTTACCGCTATTTTAGAGCGTTCACGTATGGCTTTCATTTTTCATCTCTTCGTCAAATATTTTCTTGAAGGTCTCCTTGTCCATGTAGAGTTTTTCCGAGAGATTTTTAACCCATTTAATGTAGTTTCTGAAAATGTTTTGAAGTATTTCTGCCTTTTCCTTGTCTGAAAGCTCTTTTTCCTCAGCTATTAAAAGGGCGAACCACTTGCCAATATCCGACAGCCTATAGGCTTTAACCCAAACCGTCCGCCCATCCCGTTCAATCTTTTCCATACACTCGGTTAAAACGCCAAGCTCAGTTAAGGTTTTCAAGTTTCCAATTATTGTCTTGTTAGAGTAGGTCAGCTGCCTAACAAGATCTTTCTGGTAAATTTTGTTGGCTATTCCATGCCTAAGAAAGAATCTTAAAATTTCGAGGGAAGCCTTAGAGCCAAAAATCGCACTTAAAATTTTGTCTTTCTGTTCAGCTGGGAGAAAAACAACGTATGGATGGGACTCTTCAGGGAGACTCAAGCACAGCCACCTTTCAAATTTTCTTTCGTTAGCCGTTTAAATATTGTTTTTCCCAACGCTAGACTTTTAAACTGCCAGTCCAGAGTCTACCGAAGGTGTCCAAAAACGGCCAGCTGGGAACCATTAGACGGCGATACATTCATAACGCGGGAAGGCTTCATTCTAAATGTTTTTGGATATGAACACCCGGAAAAACGTGTTTTCGCTTTTTTGAAATATATTCCATCAAAGTTTAAAGAACTCTTTAAAATCCGAATGTTAGAAAGAACGTGGCGATTTTGTGGAACAGAGCTTTTTCGGGCAGAAAAGCTTTACACAGCCAAAAACTATAAGACTTTCATTGAAGTTTTTAGGAAAAACTTTCCAGACTACGTCTATTTCTGTCCCTATAGACGGAAAGAAGTTATCAGCACACCCATAAACCATGTTACTGAAGTTTTTGTCCCAAGAGACCGCTTAAAAGCCTTAACAGAATCCAAGGAAAGGGATGGACTGCAAGAGTTGGCTCTAGAGTTTGTTCAACTTGTTTCAGGCGAGGCTAAAGTGCCCTTGGAGGATTTTGGCGTTCACGGTTCCATAGCCCTTGGCATGCACTCGGCTGAATCTGACATAGACATAGTGGTTTATGGAAGCCGAAACTTCCGTCGTGTCGAGGCTGTCATCGAAAAGCTTGTCCAAGAAGGCGTCTTAACCTATGTTTTCAACAACCGTTTAGATGCTGCAAGGCGGTTTAAAGGACGCTTCAAAAACAAGATTTTCATGTATAACGCTGTCCGTAAACCAGAAGAAATCAAAGTCAAGTATGGCGAATACAGGTATATGCCTATAGCGCCTGTCAAGTTCAAGTGTAAAGTTAAAGATGACAATGAAGCAATGTTCCGCCCAGCCATCTACAAAATTGAAGATTTCACACCTTTAGAGGGGGTGCCTATTTCAGTGGACATTGTGCCAGAAACAGTTGTTTCCATGATTGGATGTTACAGAAACGTTGCCAGAAAAGGGCAACAAATTGAAGTTTCCGGAACCCTTGAACGAGTTGAGAATGTGAATACTGGCAAAATCTCGTATCAAGTTGTTGTTGGAACTGCGGAAAGCGAGGAAGAATACATTTGGCCAGTCTAGCCCGATTAAGGCTTAGAGACCGCGACGCCATAATCACGCAGGAAGGCCTAATCTTCAGAATTTTCGGCTACACCCACCCACCGGAAGGCTACATATGCGACTTAGAGTATGCACCCGCCAATCTTTTCCAGTCCAACAATCCAAAAGCCTTCAGAACAGACGGCAAAAACATCTTCTACAAGTTTTACGAAGACGAAGCGTGGCATTTTGTTCAGAAAAAATTTTCACAACACATGGTTTTCCACAAGCCTTTGGGCAAAAAGGTGTTGGGTGTCCAAACAGTGAACATTGCAGAGGTGCGAAAACCGGAACAAGCCCTAAAAAAGCTTGTGGAAGCCCAGCCTAAAGATGAGCTTCTCAAAGCCTTGAAAAAAGTCTTAGAAGCAACTGTGACGGCCTCTGGACTGAGCCTAGAAAACTTCGGGGTTTTCGGTTCTCTTCTTCATGGCTTTTATCATCCAAAGTTTTCGGACATAGACTTGATAGTGTATGGAAGAGGAAACCTTGAAAAAATCCGCAAAACCTTGCAGGAACTCTACAGTGATGGCGGTTTGGGCTTTTCCAATGAATTCGTTGATGATTTACCTATCCGAGGAAAAGTTTGGCGTTATAAGAACCTAACTCCAGAAGAGTTTGTTTGGCATCAGCGGCGCAAACTTGTTTACGCCGTTTTTCACGACGAAGAGTCTGGGCGAGCCATTAAGGTGGAGTTTGAACCCGTGAAAAGCTGGAACGAAATAAGGGAGGATTACATGGAAATCAAGAAGATTACGTGGGTTGGCTGGATTAAAGCAGTTCTACGCGTGAAGGACGACGCGGAAACCCCTTACATGCCTTCAGTCTACATGGTTGAGCCAATCCAAATAGTCGAAGGGCCTCGGGTCGGCAACTTGGAAAGGGTGGTTTCTTACCTTGAAGAGTTTAGGATGCAAGCGTGGAGAGATGAAACTGTTTATGTGGAGGGAAACCTTGAAAAAGTTGAAACTGTCCGCGGAAACTTCCACCAGATAACGCTTACATATGGTCCACGGTACTACGAGCAAGTTCTCAAAGTTGTTCGAACCATGGCTTAACTCTTCAAAATCATGTAGTCTGAAGGTTTGTTCCCAATCAAAAGCCTAAAATATTCATTGCCATTTCTGCGGTCCACAACCTTCTCGATTTTTCCTTGAGCCAAAACAGTTTCGCCGCTCCTTGCTTGTTCGCAGAACCTTCCACGGAACGAGGCTATTTCCCTTATTGGCTGAAGTTTTGGCCCCTCAACAACTTTCACATCTTCAACTTTGTATGTACACGGCGTGAAAATGGCTTCTGAATCGTCAACAACAACAGCTTCAACCTTACCATACCCACAATTCTTGTAGTGAACATCTCCATACCTTTCATTTATTTCGCCAAAATCTTTCACAAAACGGATGAAATAGTCCCTTCCCATAAACTTGCCCTGCAAAACTTTCCGAGATTCGGTTTTAAAGAAATCCTCGAAGCCTACAAGCGTGTCTTTCGAACGGAAATCGTAAAGCCTTTTTAACTCATCCAATGAGTATGGTTTCAACTGGCAGCAAGGGTCTTTAAATAAAGTTTCGATTGCCGAGTAAACTCTTCTGCAGTTTTCAGAACCATAAACAACTAGGTCGATGTCCGAGTTTAACGTGTGTAAGCCCACCATAACGGAGCCTGAAGCCCCAATTGAGTTCCAAGAAATGCGGGCGGATGATTTGAGCAGGGAAGCCATTTCCATAATCATGGATTCCAAACTATCTGGGTTTTCCTTATTCCGAATTCTTTTAAGTTCTTCAACGGGAGTATAGTGTTTTTTGATGTCGGTGATTGGAACTTCGCATAAAACCTCGTTGAAAACCTGATCGTAAACCAGGTATTCTGGAAAATTCTTTTTCAGCCATTCATAACGCTTAGAAAGAGAGTAAATCTTTTTGTAGGATTGCTTTTTTCCTTTTCTTTCGCCATTTTTGCTTGGATAATACCTTATGAAGGCTATTACCCTATTCGGTGGGTGAACTAGCCCTTTCACATCGAATATTAGGCCATGCTTGGTTTCTATGAAGTCTCCTTCTCGGAATTGTTGTTCCATCAGGGGGTTAAAAATGGGGGTTCACACGGATATTCTTATTGTTGCTTCTTGAAGATTAAGCCAGCCTTGTAAAGCCCCGAGATCAAGCCTACACCAACTATTGTGGCGGCAACTGTCATGAGTATTCTTTCGACGGCTGAAACTGGAACCATATACATGAAGAGAGACGGGATGTCCGGTAGTCCCAAAGGTTTTAGGAAATATTCCTCTACAACGCTGAAGGGGATGAGAATATCTATTGTCCCTATGAATATTAGGTTTCCAAGCATGTGGTCAGCTATTATTCCACAGTAACTAGCTAGGAAAACTGATGAAAGAAAGGAAAACTTGCCAGCTCCGAATATTCCATAAAGGATTAGGATCGCCGCTATTATGTATACTGGAAGCGAAAGGTAGTTTAATGGAACCACTTCATTTAAGTAGGGTTTTGTGAACATGTAGCCGACGACGAATAAAATTACACCGGAAAGTATGGATGCCGGTTTAAACTGCCAGCCTCCCTTTGCCACTCCGATTTCCTTGAACGAGCTTGCAACCCAGCCCCGAGTGATTAAAATGGCGAATAAGCCCGCGAAATGTAGGACCGGATAGAATATGGCTTTTTGCCCAACCCATGTGGCATACCATCCGGCTATCAAAGCGGCAAGAATTGCTGCGGAAAGCGGCCACCCTTGAATTTTACTGTTCTTTGAGATTTTGTCCAATGTTAGGAAACCAGCCACCATGGCTGAAATCGCCGTGCAGAAAGATGTTAAAACGCTGAAGGGGTTTCCCGCGGCAATTAAGCCGCCTATCAAGGCTGCTAGAAACCCCAAGTATGGACCGATGATCATCCCGTAGAGGGGAGCCACGACTGCGTCAAATTTTATACTTGCTTCGGGAACGCCAACTATTGGTATTCCAGGTATGAACCTGCAGATTATGAAGGAGAGGCCGGCGAAAATTGTTAAAAGCGCCACATTTTTGGCGGATAATTCAACACTCGCCAAACTTTCACCTTGTGTACTTTTAGTAATTGCAGTGTAATTTTTTACACAACATTAATAAGCTTTTCCCTAATAACTTAGAAATTAAAGGTGCAGGTCTTTGCAGAAATCCTTCGACAAGGCAACCCACATCGCCCAATGTCTGCAATTAGCCATTTTGTTGGAGGTTAGCGCCGACAAGCCTGGCAACGTGAACCTGGTTGTTGGTTTTGAAGGCACAAATCACATGCATTTTTTGGCTTCGGCGGTGGCGGCAGCCCCTTATTTTAGGTTTGCAGCTGAAAGGGGGTTGGCTGTTTCCCGAGGCGAAATAAGTCTAAATGAGGTTGGTGTGGGACAAATAATCCGCGACTGCGTGGCTGAGATAAGTCGTTGGCAAAGTGGCGGCAACACACTGCTTGGCACTGTTTTGTTGTTTGCGCCTTTAGCTGTGGCTGCGGGCATGACACCAGCGGAGAAAGGTGTCTTTGAACTTTCAGGGTTGAGGCAAAACCTAAAACGGGTTGTGGAGGCAACAACGCCTGAAGACGCTGTTGCCGTTTACGAGGCTGTCAGAATTGCGAAGCCAAGTGGGCTTGGAAAGGCGCCAGACTTGGATGTGAATGATCCTTCTTCAACTGAGAGGATTCTCCGTGAACGGATCACGCTTTACAAGGTTTTCCAGATAGCTGCATCCTATGACATGGTTTGCTCTGAATGGGTTAACAATTACCCCGTAACCTTCGATTTTGCCCATCCAAGCCTAATGCGTTGGCTTAAGGAAGATGGCAACATAAACAATGCAATAATCCATGCTTTCCTTGAGGTTTTGGCAGCCTACCCCGACACCTTCATAGCCCGAAAAGTCGGCATGCAAAAGGCTCGCCAAGTCTCAGCAATGGCTGAAGAAGTCTTGAAAAACGGCGGCTTAAAAACGCCTGTTGGAAGGGATAAACTCCACCTATTCGACGCTGTTTTACGGTTAGACGGTAACAATCTGAACCCAGGCACAACAGCCGATATAATTGCTACGGCTATAGCTTTAGCGGTTTTAAATGGTTATAGACCATAGCGCATAAAAGTTTAAATTCTGCTTGCTTTTCGCATATTTGTCCCCGAGGGTGTTCAGCGTGGCGGGACTATTAGAAGTGGCTGGGCTTACCCTTTCGTTGGCTTTGGGCTTGGTTGTGGGCTACCGTTTAAGGGGAAAAAATGTTCACAAGGTTGAAGGGCTTATTTTTGGAAGTATTCTGGCTTTGATTTTCTCTTTGGGTTTTTCGATTGGTTCAAACTCTGAGCTTTTGGCGGTGATGCCGAGCGTTTGGTTTAACGCTTTAGTGCTTTTAGCCATGGCTCTGTTTTTCAGCGTGGTCTGCGCGAAGCTAGCCATGAAACTGGTGAAAATATGATAAAATATGTTTTGCCAACCCTCGCCATGGGCATTTTAGCCGGCTATCTAAACAACAGCTTTGGTGTTTCACTGCTAAACGTTGTTTTTTCAGAATACGTCTTCAACATCTCGCTGGTTTCGCTTCTCTTTTTGATGGGGGTGCTTTTTGCAGCGAATGAGAAGGCAACAGCGAAAATGAAGGCAGCTGGGTTTAAGATGCTCGTTTTCCCCTTTGCCGTTGCCTTAGGCAGCGTTTTAGGCGGTTTTGTCGGCGGCTTAATCCTCAAAATAGACGTTTTCGCTTCTATGGCGGTTTGCGCTGGCTACGGCTGGTACACTTTGGCAGGGCCTCTCGCCGGACAGCTTTTCGGCCTCGAATGGGGAGCTTTAGGCTTTGCGGTGAACCTTCTCAGAGAACTTGCCACAATAGCCACAGCATGGCTTGTTGCGAAACTGGATAAGTATGCACCCATAGCCATGGGAGGAGCCACGGCCATGGACACAACACTGCCCATAATAGTGCGCTACAGCGGTCAAGAAACCCTTGTAATGGCTTTCTCCAGCGGCTTCGTTCTAACAATGGCTGCGCCCTTCACCATAACAGCCATATCCACCCTAATCTACTGGCAACTGTAAAGTTGTATCATGGAAACTTTTAAGGAAAAATTAATTAGGGCTTAACTGATTGTATGTGCTTTCAAGAGATTGAACATCATAACAAGCTGTTGAGGTTGGCTAATGGCTGAAAAACCTAAATTGAAGGTTACTTTGTTAACGGGGCGCACAATAGAACAAGGTGTTGGGAAGGAGCTTGGAAAAAGCACAAAGGAATATGTGGAAAGCGTCTCCGTATGCTACATGGACCCGGAAGACATGAAAAAGCTCGGCATAAAGGACGGCGTAAACGTTCAAGTCTCCACGGATTTTGGCTCAGTGATTGTTAAAGCAAAAAAATCTCTTAGGGCACCCCACCCCGGTGTGATATACATACCCTACGGCCCATGGGCAAACGCCATTGTAAACCCGGAAACACATGGTATTGGAATGCCAAGTTTTAAAGGGGTGCCGGCCGTTGTTGAGCCTGCCCCAGATAAATCTGTTTTGGGTTTGGAGGAGCTTCTTAAACAACAGTTTGGGAAGGGTTAAAAGTGCCTGTTGTAAAAGCTGTCACGTGTCCGGTTTGTGGAAGCCTCTGTGACGACATAGAATTAACTATAGAAAACGGCGAGATTGTTAAGGTTAAGAACGGCTGCGCCATGTGTGAGGCGAAATTCTTAAGCCACCGCAGCGAACACCGCATTCGCAAACCCTTGATTAGGAAGAACGGAGAACTCGTAAAGACAACGCTTAAAGAAGCCATCAGACGGGCTGCTGAAATTCTTGCAGAAGCCAATTATCCTGTGCTTTATGGCTGGAGCAACACAAGCTGTGAAGCCATAAGCGTCGGCATAGAACTAGCCGAAGAAGTTGGAGGCGTCATAGATAACACTTCGGTCGTCTGCCACGGTCCATCCCTTTTGAGCGTTCAAGACATCGGTATACCGTCATGCACTTTGGGGCAGATCCGCCACAGAGCCGACCTAATCATTTATTGGGGATGCGACCCATGGAGCGCCCATCCGAGACATATAGAACGTTACACGGCATTCTCTGAAGGAAGGTTTGAGAAAAGCGTGTGGAGAGGCTACGTGTCGAAAATTAAAGCCCTCATAGGGCGGAAAAAAATTCGAAGTGCCATTAGAAGACTAGTTCTCAAAAAGCCTCCGGAAATTGAGGCGGGACTGGAGCCCACCTTTGTGCCGTCCATAACCAAGGAGGGCAGAAAACTAATAGTTGTGGATGTTAGGCGGACGAAAACAGCGGAGATGGCTGACTTCTTCATCCAAGTGGAGCCTTCCAAAGACTATGAGCTTCTGCAGGCTTTTAGGGCTTTAATTCGTGATCAGGAACTCGAAGTTGATAGGGTTGCTGGTGTGCCGGTCGAACACTTGGAGGAGGTTGTTGACGCCATGGTGAGCTGCGATTTCGGAGCGCTTTTCTTTGGACTTGGCTTAACCATGAGCGGCGCCAAACTACGCAACATTGACGCGGCGCTTTCACTGGTCCGCGACTTGAATATGCGGACAAAGTTTGTGATAATGCCCATGCGAGGTCATTTCAACGTGACAGGCGCCAACACGGTGTTCACTTGGCAGACGGGCTACCCATACGCTGTGGACTTTTCGCTTGGCTATCCAAGATACAATCCGGGAGAAACTTCTGTTGTGGATGTGTTGTTGCGGGGTGAGTCTGACGCAGCCTTGATCGTGGCTTCAGACCCGGTTTCAAACTTTCCACGGAAAGCCGCCGAACACCTCGTTAAGAACCCGCTTATCTACATTGGGCCTCACATGGATGTTACGGCGCAAGTGGCCGACATTGTAATTCCCTCAGCTTTTGTTGGCATAGAAGCCGCTGGAACAGCCTACCGCATGGACCACGTGCCCATACCTCTCAAAAAGGTTGTGGATCCACCCAGAGGCATTTTGCCAGACGAAGAAATTTTGAGAAGAATTCTAGCTGAAGTTCGAAGGATAAAACGTGAAAGGGCGGAGGCTGCCTAAAATGGAGCTTCTAATAAAAAACGGGTTTGTTTACGACCCTATTAACGGTGTTAACGGCGAAAAAATGGACATAGCCGTAAAGGACGGCAAAATAGTGGAAAAAGTTAACGAGCGTAGAGCCAAAAAGATAGACGCTTCAGGCATGATTGTCATGCCCGGCGGCGTTGACATTCACAGCCATATTGCCGGCGGAAAAGTGAATGCTGGTAGGCTTCTGCGCCCAGAAGACCACTTCAAAGATTTTGAACGTAAGACGGCTGTCACGAGGTCTGGTGTTGGCTATTCAATTCCGTCCACGTTTACAACGGGCTACCGTTATGCGCGGATGGGCTGGACAACGGTTATGGACCCGGCGATGCCGCCTTTGGAGGCTAAGCATACTCACGAGGAACTCAGCGACACCCCAATTATTGATAAGGCTAGTTATCCGCTTCTAGGCGACTGGTGGTTTGTGCTTGAATACTTACGAGACGGCAAAATTGAGGAGTGCGCCCGCCACGTGGCTTGGATGATTAAGGCGACTAAGGGGTACGCCATAAAACTTGTGAATCCCGGCGGGCTTGAAGCATGGGGCTTCGGCCGCAACGTAGAAAGCATAGATGACCAAGTCCCCTATTTTGGGATTACACCTCGCGAAATCATCCGCGGCCTATGCCAAGTCAACAAGCTTCTCCATTTACCACACACCATTCACGTGCACACAAATAATTTGGGAAAACCCGGCAACTACATGACGACTTTAGAAACAATGCGGTGTGTCGAAGACTTGGCAGAGGACGGCAAACCCGTCATCCACATAACCCACTGCCAGTTCAGCGCTTTCAAAGGCGACGACTGGCGCACCTTCGAATCCGGCGCCGAAGAAATAGCCAACTACATGAACGCGCATTCCCACGTTACAATGGATATGGGCCAAGTCATTTTCACGGACACCACAACCATGACGGCGGACGGCCCCTTCCAGTTTACCCTTTACATGCTCAGCGGGAACAAATGGACAAACCACGATGTAGAAACAGAAACGAGCGCTGGAATAGTGCCCTTCCACTACAGACGAAAAAACTATGTCCACGCAACCCAATGGTCCATAGGCCTTGAACTTGCCTTGCTGATCAAGGACCCATGGAAAATTTTGATGACAACCGACCACCCAAATGGCGGGCCTTTTATTGCTTATCCGCGGATTGTGGCTTGGCTTATGAGTCGAAAAGCCAGAGAAGCCGCCATGAAAAAGATTAACCCCAAAGCTCGGAGCAGAAGCCTTCTACAATCCATAGACCGTGAATTAGACTTTTACGAAATAGCCATCGTAACCCGCGCCGGGCAAGCTAAAGCCCTAGGTCTAAAGGACAAGGGGCATTTAGGCGTTGGGGCGGATGCGGACATCGCCATATACAACTTCAACCCTGAAACCATGGATCCTTCCAGAAAGTATAGGGCTGTTAGGCGCGCTTTTAAACGGGCTGCCTACACAATTAAGGGTGGACAAGTGGTTGTCAAGGATGGTGAGGTTTTGAAGCACATTGATGGCGCTACCATGTGGGTGGATGTACAGCTTTCTGAGCCATGCGAAATAGAGGTTAACGAAAACTTGAAGAGGCGTTTCAAAGAGTACTGGACTGTTGAGTTTGAAAATTACCCGGTTTCGGAGGATTATTTGGCAATCTCTCAACCAATAACCGTGAAGGCTGATGTGTAATGAGGGTGAATCTTTACCCACTAAAAGAGTTTAGGCTTCCCGTAGTGGCTGAATGTATAAACCCAGACGTTTTCCAAGGAAAAAGCCTCAAAGAAATCGAAAAGCTGGAGGTTTGGGAGGGCAACAAACAGAAAACGCTTGGCGAACTCTTCAAGGTGGAAGTGGAAGCCGCTGAAAGCAGCCAAGAAGCCTCAGTGATAACGATTCATGGCGATGTCAGCCGTGTTAGATGCATAGGCGTCGGCATGAAAAGCGGCGAAATAATTGTGAAAGGCGATGCGGGCATGCATTTAGGCGAAGAAATGCGGGGTGGAAAAATAACTGTTTACGGCAATGTGCTCGGCTGGGCTGGCTCCATGATGAAAGGCGGCGCCATAGAAATTCATGGCAATGCTGGCGACTATTTAGGCGCCCCCTACAGAGGCAGCACAGAAGGCATGAAAGGCGGAAAAATAATAGTGCATGGAAACGTTGGCCGCGAAGCAGGAGCCCACATGAAAAAGGGCATAATCAAAATTTATGGGTGTGCTGGCCAGTTTGTAGGCTTCCGCATGAAAGGCGGCACAATTTATGTGCAGAAGGACTGTGAGTCTAGGGCTGGCGCATGCATGGTGGACGGCACAATAGTTGTAGGCGGCCACTTAGAATCCGTCATGCCAACCTTCACCATTGAAGGCTTAAGAAAAAGGGTTAAAATTGAGGAAGGCGAAGTTGTGGAAGCTCCCTTCTACCTTTTCATCGGCGACTTAACCGAAAATGGTCGTGGAAGACTTTTTGTGGCAAAAGAGCCGAACCCCCATCTAAGCCATTACGAAAAGTTTCTTTAAGGGTGGAGGATGCATGCCTTGAAAACAAGTTTAAGTGTTAACCGTTTAGCTTGGAGACTTCTGGAAAAGCTCTGTGAAAATCCAGACTATTATGGCGTGAAAGTCGAAAAGGCGAAAAATGGCGCCATAATTGTGGATGCAGGCATAAAAGCGAAAGGCGGTTTCCAAGCGGGCAAAATTATAACGGAGATTTGCATGGGAGGATGTGGCAAGGCCCGTATAGGTTGTAGGCAATATGGCGAACTGGAACTGCCCACAATATTTGTTTACACGGATCATCCAGCCATAGCCACCTTGGGCTCACAGTTCGCAGGCTGGAACATCAAAGAAGGCGATTATACTGCCATTGGCTCGGGACCAGCCAGAGCCATAGCCCAGAAACCAAAAGAAATCTATGAAAAAATAGGCTACAGAGACGAGAGCGACAAAGCCATAGTGGTTCTGGAAACCGACAAACATCCACCCGAAACGCTGATAGAACGAGTAGCCCGCGACTGCAAAGTGCAAGCCGAAAACCTAGCCATAATCTTGACGCCAACTGCCAGCGTTGCTGGCGCCACCCAAGTGGCTGGCCGCATTGTTGAAACAGGAGTTCACAAGCTTACAAAGCTCGGCCTCGACCCAAACATAATCCTTTACGCTTGTGGATGCGCCCCAATACCGCCTGTTCATCCAAAATTTGTTAAGGCTATAGCTAGAACCAACGACGCCATCCTTTACGGCGGCATAACCTACTACATGGTGGACTGCGAAAACGAGGAGGAACTGGCAAAAATCGTTGAGAAAGCTCCTTCCAGCGCTTCAAAGGATTATGGAAGGTCCTTCCTTGAAATTTTTAAGGCAGCGGACTACGACTTTTACAGGATTGACCCAAACATCTTTGCACCAGCCATCGTTATGGTTAACAACTTGAAAACTGGAAACTTATTAAAGGCTGGGGAAATAAACCTTAAAGCCTTACAAGATTCTTTCAGTTTAAAACCATCTGCTTAGCCGCTTAAAGTTTTGTCGGCTGCTTTTGTACGCCCAGAAATCTTGTAATGAATTCTTTGAAACCGTTATTTCCAACGAGTGCACCCATTAGAAAACTCATTATGATAATTTCCACCCAAGCCTTCGAAATGACTATAGGTATCATGAACTCCATGGCAAACCCATAGAAATATGGAACTAAATAGCGGAAATAAGCAATTGTGAATAAGCATTCTGGAACATAAGAAATAAGTATAACTGGGATTGTTAAGGTTGAAGGTCGGGAGCGACTGTTTACCCGTAGTTTTTTGTATAGGAATCCCGCCGTTAAGCCCGTT
>CAZZMT010000010.1:0-35420 GCA_964655395.1 uncultured Candidatus Bathyarchaeia archaeon
TTTTCAGGGCCGAATCGCGGAAACTGAGGTCATCTACAAAGACCCAAGAATAGCTATTTGGAGAAATATTCTCTGAGAACCGGAAAACGCGAGTTGGAGGGTCGTAGGAATATATGATCTTCGTAGGAGTTTGGTGTTCTACAACGTATGGTATGGGTTTAAAGGACTCCCACGCAAGATCTAGGTATATGAAGGTTAATACTCCAACTGCGATTAAAATTACACTTACACCCAAGTATTTGCCCATTTGTCTCTGAGAATTCAGTTGTTGGATTATCCTATAAAATTTTCCTAATGGTTATGCTTTTAGTTAAAAAATTTTGTTTTGATCATTGCTGCCAGCATTTATAAGCTGAAATTATAAATATTAGCGTTTATGTTTATGCTAGGAAAATGGAGGGGTTGCTTTGCCAGCGATTGAGGTTGGCAGAATCTGCGTTAAAGTCTGCGGGAGAGAGGCGGGCAAAAAATGCGTGATAGTTGACATTATAGACAAGAACTTTGTGCTCGTCACCGGACCTAAAAACGTGACGGGCGTTAAGAGGCGAAGGGCTAACATAAACCATCTTGAACCCTTAGCTGAAAAAATAGAAATTAAGAGAGGTGCTTCCGACGAGGAAGTTGTTGAGGCTTTGAAGGCTAAGGGTTTGCTGGAGGCTATGGCTCAGCCCGTTAAACCCGCCCTAGCCCGAATCTAACAATTATTATTAGGAGCGTCTCCAAATTTTAAATTGGGGTGCTTCATTCAAAATGCCTAGAAGCGTTGCTCCATGGATGGTTGAACGCAAGCTGCTGGTGAAGGCTGAAGGCGAAACAGACCCAAAATATGGCTGCGAACCCGAACAGCGTCCACCAAAGGACTACATTAGGTTCGGCGTCATAAACTTGGACAAGCCAGCTGGGCCAACAAGCCATGAGGTGGCCGCGTGGGTTAAACGCATGGTCGGAGTGGAAAACGTCGGCCACGGCGGGACCCTAGAAGCCCTTAGACGCTTTAAAGGGCTTAGGGAAATCCCAACGTGACCGGCGTTCTTCCCATAACCCTAGAAGAGTCTAGAAAGGTAGTTCAGGCTTTGCTCTTAAGCGGCAAAGAATATGTTTGTGTAATGAAGCTTCACGGCGGCGCATCAGAAAACCGTGTAAAAGAGGTGTTGAAGGAATTTGAGGATACTATTTACCAGCGTCCTCCGTTGAGGTCTTCTGTGAAACGTCAGCTGCGGACAAGGAAAATTTACTATATAGACTTTCTTGAGATGGATGGGCGAAACGTGCTTTTCAAGGTTGGCTGCGAAGGAGGCACATATATTCGCAAACTATGCCATGACATTGGCGAAGTTTTAGGCTGCGGCGCCCACATGCAAGAGCTGCGTAGAACAAGAGCTGGCCCATTCATCGAAGAAGAAGGGTTAGTGACCATGCACGATGTAGCCTACTGGTTTATGCAATGGAAGGAAAGCGGAGACGACGCAGTTCTTAGAAAGATTATTCAGCCGATGGAAAAAGCCTTGACGCTTGTTCCAAAAATTTATGTTAGGGACACCGCCGTAGACGCCATCTGCCACGGTGCAAACCTAACCGCCCCAGGTGTGTTGTCCCTTGAAACGGGCATAACCGCCGGATCCATGGTGGCAATCTTTACATTGAAAGGGGAAGCCGTAGCCTTGGCTGAGGCTCAAGCCTCTACCGAAGAGATTTTAGGCATGGAGCACGGCGTTGTTGCAAGGGTTAAACGCGTCTTAATGCCAAGAGGCACGTATCCAAAATGTTGGAAGAGCCGTGAAATATGACCTTCAAGAGCGGGATAAACCATTATTTTTCGGAAAAGCCTAAAGCCAAACCCCGTTTCGGGCTTATCCAAGCATGCCTTTGCGGAAAAACCTTCAAGTTCTTGACGGCTTCTGGAGTTTTTTCTAAAAAACGAGTGGATTTAGGCACAAAGCTTCTAGTAGAGTCAATGATTTTGCCAGAAAGCGGCTTAGTCTTGGACGTTGGATGCGGCTACGGTGCCATTGGAATAGTTGCTGCAGCCCTTAACCCAGAGCTCCACGTGGTCATGGTGGACATAAACGAACGGGCAGTCAGACTTGCAAGGCGTAACATCGAATTAAACAGAGTTTACAATGCTGAAGTTAGACGCGGCAACCTCTACGAGCCTGTTAAAGGCATGCTTTTCAACTGTATCCTTTCAAATCCACCAGTAAGCGCCGGCTTAGCCACCGTGAAAGCCATAATAACCGAAGCGCCGGAGCACATGACGAAAAAAGCGACATTTCAAATGGTTGTGAAATCTAAAGTTGGCGGGAAAAGGTTTCAACAAATCTTCCATGACACCTTCGGAAACTGTACAATTCTGGCAAGGGAAAGCGGCTACCGAGTGCTAATGGCGGAGAAGGAGTAAGAAGGCGATGCGCCTTAACATTCGCCGTTAACAACTTCAAGCATTTTATACATACATTTATACGCCTTAGAATAATGCGGGTCCACCTTTGCCAGCTCACTTTTCAAAGTTGTTATTTTTTCAACAAGCTCGGTTTTATTCTTCCGCCTAATAATGTCCAACCATTCGCCGATTTTCCTCGATAAAAGCTCCCCAAGATCATCTAAGTCTGGAAGGTTCATCTGCACACTGGCTGCAAGCTCAGTTTCTTCTGAAACAACGGCCTCTATTAAATTCAACAAAAGCCTGTAACTGACCCCAGAAACCTCTTTCGCCTTTTCAAACTCTCCAGTGCTCAGCAACGTGTCGCAAACAACGTGGCATAGAAAGCACGGCAACCCTATGACAATTGACATTATTTTGTCATGTTCCCTTGGCGTCGTGAAAAAAACGTTGGCGCCTTTGCTTTCAAGCCATTTTCCAAAATCTCTGGCTAGGGCTTGCTCTTTGGCGTTCGTGGGTGTTAAAATGAAATTTTGACCTTTTATGCTTTTAGCCCCCGGCCCGAACATTGGATGGGTGCCCAACGTGACGGCGTTGCCTATGTATTTATGCATTATGTTTACGGGTGCTTCCTTGACGGAACAAATGTCCATTACTTCTTGTCCAGGTTTGATGTGGGCGCTTATCTCCCTAATCACGTCTTCAAAGTTGTCTATGGGCACACATACTAGGATTCTGTCTGCGCTTTTCACGGCCTTCACGTTGTCGGCAATTTCAACGCTTAACTCTTCCTTTAACTTCTGCAGTTTTTCCCAATCCTTATCCGAAGCGACAATCGTGAAACCTTGCTCCAGAAAGAATTTTGCAAACCACCTTCCCATTCGCCCGGCGCCTATCACTGCAATTCTCATTTAAAAGCCTCGGCAATTATCTTAAGACCAAACTCAACCTCATCGTCCGGCGCTGTCAAAGAAACCCTAAAATGTTCAGGGTAATCGCCAAACGATGTTCCTGGAACAACGGCCACACCCTTATCCAAGAGATTGAAGGTGAAAACCTCAGAGTTTAATCCGTCAAACTTTGGAAAAACGTAGAAGGGCGCTTCAGGCTTTGTAAACTTCAACTTTGTGTCTGAGAGTATTTTATAGGCTAGTTCTGCCCTTTTCCGATAGTTTTCCCGCATGGTTTTAATTATCTGGTCTCTCAGCTCCAGAGCCTTTAAGGCTGCCTCCTGTATGAAAACTGGAACATTTGTAAAGGTTATCTGGTTTAGCTTGATGATTTTGTCTGTTAATGCTTTATCTGCAATGATGTAGCCTATTCTCCACCCGCTCATGGCGAAGGTTTTTGAAAAGCTGTTGACTACTATGTGTTCGCCTTCATATTCGAGGAGGCTTTTCGTCTTGACAAAACTTAGGTCCGCATAGACCTCGTCAGATAAAATCCTTATTCCCTTTTCGTTTGCCACGTCAACTATCTTCTCTACAACTTTTTCGTTCATCACCTTGCTTGTGGGGTTGTTTGGATTATTCAGTATTAGTAGCTTCGTTTTAGGATCAATAAGCGTTTCAAGGTCTTCAACGTTTACTTCCCAGTTTGATTCAAGCCTTGTTTTTATTAGTTTAGCGTCAGCACCCAAGCTTTTAGCCGTCAATTCATAAGTCGTCCAGTGCGGGCTTGGAATAATCACGTTGTCACCCTTTTCGAGCAAAAGGTACATGACTGCGAAAACCGCCCACTTGGAACCCGGAGTTATAACAATGTTGTCCGCGTCAACTCCATGGATTTCCGCTAAAGCCTCCCTCAACTTCGCTTCTCCAGCAGCGGACGCATATTTGGTTTTGCCCTTCTTCATGGCTTCAAAGGCGGCTTCAATAATTTCCATAGGCGTCGGTAGGTCAGGGTCTCCAAGGTTAAACCTTATGATTTTACGTCCTTCCCTCTCAAGTCTTATTGTTTTCTCGTTAATTTCGTACAACATGGCCGACAACAAGTCTTGAATTAAAGAGGCCAATTATTTAAAATTTACAATTAGGCATGCGGCTTTCAATTATTTCTCTTGTGCATGCACGCTCATGTCTATTATTTTACGGTAAACCTCTTTAACCGCCTCTGGGTCCAACTTTAGTTCTAGAGCTTTTTCCATCATCTCCTTGATTTTCTCATTTTCCCTTTCAAAGTCCCTTAACGGCATTCTATGTTTACGTTTTTCCATGCCTATTTCTTTGGCTATTTCGAATCGTTCCTTTAACAAGAGGAGAATTTTTTCGTCTATCTCGTCTATTTTCTGCCTCAATTCAGCTATTTTCTCCGACATCCTTTTTCCCTGCCAATATTCTCGGTATTATTCCGGCCCTTATCATGTGGTCTGCCAGAACTATCGCAACCATGGACTCTATTGCTGGCACGGCTTTCGGCACTACGCATGGATCATGCCTTCCCTTGACTTGTAACGTGGCCTCCTTGAATTCTGCTAGGTTTACGGTTTTCTGTTTTTTGGCTATTGACGGCGTGGGCTTGATGGCTGCCCTAACCACTATTGGCATTCCATTGGATAATCCGCCAAGCACCCCGCCAGCATTATTTGTCAACGTTACCACTTTGCCATCCCGTATGGCATATAGATCATTGTTCTCCGACCCTTTCATGGCTGCGGCTTTAAATCCAGCGCCGAACTCCACCCCTTTTACGGCTGGCACCGCGAAAATGGCTTTTGCAATGTCTGCATCTAAAGCGTCGAACACGGGTTCGCCGACGCCTGCTGGAACGTTTAAGGCTATGCATTCCACAATGCCTCCAAGGCTATCCCCTTCCTTTCTAGCCTCAACTATTGCTTTCTCCATGGCCTCCGCATAGACTGAATCTGGACATCTTACGGGGTTCTTGTAGGTTTCCTCCCTAATCTTTTCAAGTGTTGGCGTTTCCTTCATTTCTATGCCGCCTATCGCCCTAGTGTACGCTAAAACTTCAACGCCGAAAAGCCGCAATAGTTTCTTTGCAACAGCCCCAGCCATAACAAACGATACAGTGATTCTTCCAGAAAATCGTCCGCCACCCCTATAATCGTTGAAACCTCCATACTTGACGTAGGCAGTGTAGTCCGCGTGCCCAGGCCTTGGCAAGTCTTTTATGATATCGTACTCCGAGGGAACTGCCTCCTTGTTCCAGACCAGCATGCAAATGGGCGCCCCTGTGGTATGTCCCTCAAATGTTCCAGACAAAATTTCCACAACGTCTTCTTCAATTCTTCCGGAGGTTATTTCCGGCTTCTTTGGAATTCTCCTATCCAGTTCTGCCTGTATATCCTTCTCGGAAAGGGGGAGACCTGCTGGACAACCATCTATAACAGCGCCAACACATCGACCGTGACTTTCGCCGAAAGTTGTTACAACAAAGGCTTTACCAATCGAGTTTGCCGCCAACTATATTCGCTCCTAACAAGCTTAAATCTCTAAAGAATTTGGGATAAGACTTACTTACGCATTCAGCGTTCATAATTGTTGAATCGCCTTTAGCGCCCAAAGCAGCGGCGGCGCAAGCCATCGCTATTCTATGATCATTATGCGGGTCTATTAATGCGCCGTGAAGCTCACACGGCCCCGTTATTGTTAGACTGTCTCCCTTCACAGTTATGTGGGCGCCCATCTTTTTAAACTCCGTGTAGAGGGCTGTCAGCCTATCAGACTCCTTATACCTTAACCTTCTAGCGTTACGTATCTCAGACCTACCCACTGCGTAGCACGCGATGGCTGTGCATGCGGGCACTAGGTCGGGAATATCGCCAGCATCAATCTTTATAGGGTTGTTGATTGCGCCATGCACTTCAACATGGTTTTCTCCAACATGCACGTTAACCCCTGCTTGTCTGAGTATTTCAAGGATTACCTTATCCCCCTGTTTAGATGTATAATCAAGATTGTAAATCCTTATCTTTGAAGAAGTTATGGCAGCAGCCGCTAACAGATACGCTGCGGAGGAGAAGTCTCCAGGAACTCTATGCTTGAAGGGCTTGTAGTCTTGTCCGCTTGGAATTCGTATGCTGCTATAATCTTTCGAAACTTCAACTTTTATCGAATGTTTACACAAAACTTCCACGGTCATGTCTACGTAGCCCTTGGACTCAACGGGCTTTGTGAGGCTTATACGCGTGTCTTTTTTGGCGCGGGGACATGCAAACAAAAGGCCGGATATAAACTGGGAGCTTATGTCACCACGTAGGGCTGTTTCTCCCCCCTTAATTCCGCCACCATAAACCACCACCGATGATGGGTTGTGTTGTGTTTTAACGCCAAGATCGCCTAAGCTTTGAAGCAGAGGCGTTATAGGCCTCCTACTTAGCGAGGGCCCCATAACAAATGTTGTTTTTCCCTGGGCGAGTGCGGCTACGGGTATCATGAAGCGTAAAGTTGTTCCAGACTCCCGGCAGTTTATAGGTTTTTCAGGCGTTTTTATGAAGGGTTGCCCTTCGACTTCCCAATAACCGTCTTTTTGCTCCACATAAGCTCCAAAGGCTTTTATGGCCTCCAAAGTTGCCAGTGTATCGTCAGAAACTAAAGGTTTCTCAATCACGGTTTTTCCGTTTGATAGAAGCGCAGCAACAAGTATCCTATGCGTATAAGACTTGGACGGTGGAGCTTCAACCTCTCCTTTTAAAGTTTTTACGGGCTTGACTATAACATTTGTCATGGGAAAACTTCCAAAACTTTAGCTTTTTCATGATTTATTTCTGTCTCTATAACTTCGCCTTCATATTTCATTAAAGCCTCTTTAACTTGGTCAACTTTGTCTTCGGCGACAACAGCCGTCACAGCTGGCCCTTTTCCACATAGTCCAGCAGCCACGGCTCCGGCCGTTAGAGCATCTAAGGCTATTGAAGGATTGTATCCTAAAGCGAAAGAGTATATCAGCCCATTCAACGTTAAGGCTTGCCAAAAGTTCCCTTTTAAAGCTTCTTTGTAGGCTATTTCAACCAAGGGCGATATGTTTCTCAATTTTTCAACTTTTACGCTGCCTGTGTAAACCTTTGTTTTAGGAACATGAAATAGAACTTTAAGGTTTTCTGAAACCCTAAAACGTTTGACTATTCTTCTTTTAAAATTGTCTGTGATAACTATGCCGCCGAAGTAGGATGCGCAAGCATCATCGAAGGCTCCCGTTATTGTTACTTTTGCCTCGATGGCTCCTTCAACGCCCAAATTAACAATGGTTAAGTCGTCAACCTCTTTTTGAAGGGCAGCCACCGTGGCCAAGGCTATGGCGTTCGCTGCGACGCTGCTGCTCTTTAGTCCACGCGCGATGGGTATGTTGGACCACGTTTTAACTTCGGCTCCGAATTTTCCGGCAAGCCCAAAATGTTCCAAAACTTTCTTCACGGTTTTCTCTATAAGTGTTGTATTTTCAGACGGGTCTGAGGTGATTTCTCCCTTTATAAAATGGGGGTTATCTGTTAACTTAACCTCCGCCTTTGTCCACAGTTTTACTCCGAAGGCTGCCCCTTTTCCCGTTGCGATGGCATTTATTATGGTTGCGCCGCCATAGCTTATGGCTGTTGCTTTACCGCCCAAACCCTAAACCTCTAGCCTGAAGCCTTTCCATGATGGACTCTCTCATAACGTTTACAGGAGCCGGCCTATCAAACCAAATTTCAAAGGAGGCGGCCCCTTGAAAAACAAGCATTTCAGTGCCATAAATCACTTTGGCTCCAACGGATTTGGCGTCCTTTAGAAGCTTTGTTTCAATCGGGTCGTAAACTATGTCCATCACTGTAAGCTCAGGTCTGAGTAAACTTTTCTCGACAAGGGTTTCGTTTTGGTTGGGGTGCATGCCCACTGAGGTGGCGTTTATAAGCACGTCCACCTTTTTAATCCATTCTTTTAAAACATTATACGAAAGGCTTTCCCCGATAACCTTTTTGTTAAACCTTTTTCTAAGCGCATCAGCCAGAACTCTAGCCTTGTTCGCGTCTCTGTTTAGAATTATCAGTTCATCAGCCTCTTGTGTCAATTGAAAGGCTATAGCCCTTCCAGCGCCTCCGGCTCCCAGAAGCAGAAACTTTTTGCCCCTTGGTTTCACGTGGTTTTCTTCTAAAGCCCTTAGGGCGCCGACGCCGTCAGTGTTGAAGCCTACAAGCTTTCCATCAGCGTTAAGCACCGTGTTAACGGCGCCCACGAATTTTGCCGCTGGATCAGTTTCGTCTAGATATTTGACGATGGCTGTTTTATGGGGCATTGTAACGTTCATTCCACATATACCAAGGCTGCGCATACCCATAACAGCGTCTTCAAGCGCTTCTTCCTCAACTTTGAAGGCAACATACACGGCGTCGATGTTCAAATGTCTAAACGCTGCGTTATGCATGATTGGACTTAGCGAATGCTCTATTGGGTTGCCTATAACGCAGAACACTTTAGTTTTTCCCGAAACCTCCATCACATAACTCCCAACGCCTTGTAGGCTGCCTTCATTTCTTCAATCGTCAATTGTCCGGTAGCCGTTTCCATACCGCGCTCCAAAGAAGCTATCGTAAAGTATCCGCCGTAAATGGGCGACAAGAGCCTAGAAGGTTTACCTAAAGGCCCCATGGCAAAACAAACAATCTTGGCTTTTCCGCCCTCGTCGTATAAGAACTGCAACAAAGTCAAGTTGTCCCGTAAACTTTGAGCGGTTGTCACTATCTTGCAAACGTCGGCTCCAGCTTTAATTTCACTTTTGAGAATCCGCCGTAACTCCCCTCTTTTTGGTGTTTTTTCGAAGTCGTGAAATGATATTATGGGTTTAACGCCCAAAACCCGAAGATTTTCGACAACGATTTTCAGTCCAGAAAGGTCAAGCTCAACATCTGCGTATTCAAACCCGCTTGAAGCGACGTCTAAGAGGATTTTCACTAGTTCTTCTTCTTCCCCCGAGAATTTTCCGCCACATTTTGATGGTCTAATGGTGGCAATGAGCGGCGTTCTCGTGCATCCGGCTATTTCTTTCAACCCTTTAAAATCGGTAAGGCAATCTAGCCTAACCTCAATAAAATCAGCCCCATGCTTTTCACATTTTTCGATGAGCTTTAACGCTTCGGTGAGGCTTTTGGGCATAATGGAAACGCATATTTTTACGGTCAAAGCTCTACAATCCTCTCTTCCTTAACCAGCGTTCCGAAATGTCTCCCGCCTTCGAGCATGTACGCCAAAACTTCATCGCCCGGCTTAAGCGCCGTCACGGGTGTGGAGCCTTTCTCTGTTACAAGTCTAATTGTTTCCGCGTTTTGTGTTATGGTCTTGAAACGTTTCGCCTCGTGTTCCGCCTCAATAAGTAGTAGTGGCCGCCACTCGATTTTAACCCTGCCAATGTTTGTGAATCTCGCGTTGCCGTTTCTATCCACAATCATTAACTCTTCTCCGGCTTTAAGCTCTGAAAGGTACCTCGTCTTGTCCGGGGAACACATCACGTAAAGGGATACTGGGCCAGCGTTCACCCTGAAGGGTCTAGGTTGAACGAAAGGGTTCTGGTGGACCTCCGCTTCCACCAGGAAAAGGCACGCAGACTGACACCCGAGGAGAAGACCTTCGCCCTCCTTCATTAAATCACATGTGTCAACACAGACCCTAGCTCCAGTTCCAATTTGTTTAACCTCGACAATTTTAACGGGTACGAGCTTGATTCGCGGAAGTTGCTTTTTAACCAAGTAAGCAACCTTCATGAGCTCGTCAAGGTCTGATGTTTTTAGGACAACTCCATCAACTCCAAGTTCAAGGGTTTCTATGGCGAGTTTTGCCTCTTCGAATGATGAAACCTCTGTTAGAAGTTTGCTTTTCCCTTTAGCGTTGGCTATCAAGTTTTCCAATGGTATAACTTTCCAGTCCAAACAGTGAATTATTATGTAGTCGGTTGAAAGGTTCGCGGCTTTAATGGCTTCTTTCTCGTTTTCCGCGCTTTTAACAACCACTCTAACAGCCACAGGCTTTCCAGCCTCTTTAACTTTCGCTAGTTCTTCCGCGTTAAAAGGTTCAAGCACTTGGACGTCGCATTCGCCGCATTTTGCGGCAACCCTAATCCCAGTTTTCCTAACGTCGTCGATCATTCGTTCGTCCGCGATGTATATGACGTTGCATGTTTGACTTGCGGAGCTCATTAGCTTCTCTACAATGTTTTTAGGGGTTGTTTTGTCGATTTTGAGCCAAAGCTCCCTCAAGTTTGACCCTTCCTTATTCCTCGTCAAACCATTCTGGTGGAACATAATCTGTTCCGAACTTTTCCCTCGTCTTGAGGAGGCGTTCACGTTGCTGATTCAGCATTGTGAAAAGCTCTTCAGGTGTGTCTGCGACTTTTTCTCTGTAGAATCTTTCAGCCCTTTCTATTTTGGCAAGGTTTTCGGGTATGCGAATTGTGAACTGTTTAGTGTAGTCTTCTTTGCTGTACTCTTTGCCCAGCACTTGCTTAAAAAGCATGTGCAAATCCTCGTATTTTGGAATTAAACCCGTCGGGGTGATTCTTGCCCCCACGTCGTTGTGTACGCGCAGCTCCATCCATTTAACCCAAACATGTTTGTCTCTAGGCGAGTTCAAGTACTCCCATGTTTCAAGATCCCTTAAGAAGTAGTTGACTCCAAATATTAGAGGTGGCTTTTTGAGTTTTCTCCCAAAGTTTAGGTTGTTCCGTATGTTTTGGCCCATGGGTATGGAGATGAAGTCTTGTATGCTCATCATGTTTATTTCCGGTATGCCCTCCTTTCCAACTATAGCGAAGGTTGTCTCGGTTTCTAAGGCTGCTCCATAACAGATTATTCCATGCTCCCAGTTGAAGCTCTGCTGGACGGGCACGTAGGCTTTGGAGTCGCGGCCTCCATACATTATTCCGCCAAGTTCAACACCCATGGGGTTTTCCAACTCGGGGTCGCAGTTATCCAACGCTTTAAGAGACACAGTATAGCGGGCATTCTTGTGGGCGGGCGGTATAGGTTCACCGTTCTCATCCCTTTTGCCCTCCCACCAACACCCACTGTAGTTTACTCCATCTTTTGGCAGCTCGCAGCCCATTCCAAGCCAATAGGGCTTCCCATCCTTAACTAAAACGTTTGAGAAAATAACTTCTCCTGGACTTGTGAGCACCTTGTACAGTACTGGATCATCGTTTGGGTTTATGCCTTGAAGAATGCCAAAAATGCCGCACTCCGCGTTCACAGCCCTAGCCACAGAGTTGATGTTGCGTATATAGGCGATGTCGTCGCCGAGTATGGTCTCTCCAGGAAGCATGGCAGTGGCAGTTTTGCCGCACGCGCTTGGAAAGGCTCCTGCGAAATAGGTTTTTCTACCGCCCGGTCCGTGCACCCCCATAATCATCATGTGCTCGGCAAGCCAGCCTTCCTGGTTTGCCTTTCTTATTGCGAGTCTAAACGCGAGCTTTTTGAAACCTACAGAGTTACCCGCATACTGGGTGTTAACACTATATATTGTGTCTTCCGTGTAGTCTATGTAAATCCTCTTCTTTTCATGGTCCGCGCTGACCATGTTTTCGTTTAGCCTTCCGCTTGAATGCAACACCTTTAAGAAGTGAACGTCAGAGTTAGCCTTGACAAAGGATTCATAGCCAGGTCTGAAGAGGAGATATTCCGAATGGGCAACATACCACGAGTCTGTACATTGCACGCCTAGGATTGAGAAAATGGAGTTGACTGGTCCTAGGCATACGAAACGAACTATCATTGTGCGTCCTTTCATTGAATCTTTAAGCAGGCCTTTTACTTCAACCAACCCTTCGTCTCTATCAATTTGGTTTAATGCCTTGCTCAAATACTCGCCCTTTGGCACAAGATACTTTGTGGCTTCGCGGTCCCTTCCCTGGTCATAAGGCCCGTCAAAGTGAACTGTGTGTCCCGGAATTGCTAAGGGTTTCTCCTCACCGGTTTCTAATGCCATTCGCTTAATGTAGGCTATATCTTCAGGCGAGTCGTCTGCGATAAAAATTTTTTCAGGGTTGCAGAGTTCAGCGGCTTCAGCGATAAACTGATGAACGCTTGGAACTTTTATGGCTTGAAGCTTCATGTAATTCTTTGAGTCCATTTTTAGGCGTAGAACTTCAAGGCCCTCGTTCATTTTGCTAAAGGCGTGACTTTGCATTGCAACCCCTCATCGTTTCATGACAAGCATGCTCGTTTAACAGGGTTATGGCTTCTTCAACATTTAAGCCCTTATGAACTATGCCAACCAGCGCTTTCGTGATGGCTGTTGGATTTTCATGCTGAAAAACGTTTCTTCCAATGGAAACTCCTGCACAACCAGCTTTTACGGCGTTGTAAACCATTTCCAGTAAGCTTCTGGTTGAGTCAACCTTTGGACCGCCAGCAATTACAACGGGAACAGGGCATCCTTCAACAACTTTTCTAAAGGATTCTAGGTCTCCAGTGTAGTTTGTCTTTACAACATCCGCACCAAGCTCCGCACCGACCCTTGCTGCATGGGCGACGAGCTGCGGATCGTGCTCGTTTCCGACCCTAGTCCCCCGCGGATACATCATTGCAAGCAATGGGACACCCCACGCGTCGCATTCATCAGCTATCTTACCCAACTCGGCCAACATTTCATGTTCATGATCTGAACCAAGATTTACATGAATTGAAATAGCATCGCACCCCAAACGTATAGCCTCTTCAACACTGCAAACATTCACCTTCCAATTTGCGTCTGGGCTTAATTTAGTGCTTGCGGAAACGTGTATAATGAGCCCAAGCCTTTTTGTGTCAACGTTCTTTGCTACACCCTTATGTAAAATGACGGCGTCAGCTCCGCCGGCGACAAGTTTGTCAATAATGCTTTGCATGTTCACAAGGCCTTGAATTGGGCCGCTTGTTACTCCGTGATCCATTGGAATTATCACCGTTTTGCCGTCATCGCCGAATATTCTCCGCAGCCTTCTACTTTTTCCGGTGGCCACTTCATCACGCCCCGCAAATTCAGCTCTCTTCTTCTAAAGATTTTCTGACGATCATGAGAGCCTCCTCCGCAAGGGTTCTATCGACAAAAACATGGATTCCCGAAGCTACTGTAAACAAACCATAAATGTTTATGCCTTCCATGCTTAGGGAGTTAGCCAAACTGCCCAATACTCCTGGGGTTTCTTCAAGCCCCGCCTTTTTAATTTTGATCAGGGAAAGGTTTTTCCTCACGGCCATGGCTACAGCCTCGGGGTTGTCGTGAACAACCGAGTGGAGAGGTTCAAGGATTTTGTCAAGCGCACTTTCCGGAACATACATTATTAAGGAGTCGTAGTTTGCTGAAAATCCTAAAAGCTGAGCCTCTGCGCTCTTTAATTTTTGAATAACTTGGTGTAAGATTTCGGGGGATTGGGAAAGCCCTTTTCCAACAATGGTTATGGAGGCTATTGCTTCTGGAAAGTCAATGCTGGCAACGTTTCTCGTGAGAGAGCCTTTGATAACTGTTCCTTCCATGTCCAAGTCGCAATGGGCGTGATTTATGATTTTGACATCCATCCAGTCTTCTTTGTATTTTAAGGCTTTTTTCTGCAAGAACTTTTGAGAAGAACCTGCAAGTCCAATCAACGAGTTGACGTCTATCTGGTGTATTTTTCTCGCTGATTTCACAAGTTTAGGATCAGCCGTCATTATGCCATCTACATCCGTAACAAGTATGACTTGTTTCGCCTTGAGAGCTCGTGCTAAAACAAACGCTGTTATGTCGCTTCCACCCCTCCCCATGGTTGTAATTTTTCCATCTAATGTTTTGCCCACAAAACCAGGAACAACGACCACAACACCCTCGTTGAGCAGGGGCAAAACATGCTTGCATATTTTTTCCTCACATATTTCCAATATTGGGTCAGCGTTCATTGGTACATCACTGGTAATTATCGGCCAATCCGGATCCGCTGGGTCAAAGTAGCGGCACTTTACGCTGTTCGCTTTCAAAGCTGCCGAGAATATTCTCGCGCTTGTTCTTTCACCCATGGCCAAGATGTCGTCAACATCTGCGCTGCACGCCATTTTTTCGCAGTTTACGGCTTCTTTTATAGTTTCCAGTAGGAGATCGGTTGTTTTGCCCATGGCGGAGACAACCACAGCGATCCTTGATCCCTTATCCAACTCTTTTAAGACGGCTTTAACGGCGTTAGATATCTTTTCACCATTCGCTAAGCTGCTTCCTCCAAACTTCACAACCAAAATGGAACCACAAGCATTGTTTTGGTTCTCCTCCACAACCAACCCCCCAAAGGAGAAACCGAAACCCGGTAAGGCGCGGTTTCTCCCTAATAGCTAAATGGATACCAATAGCCATCAAAAGTAAACTTGAATGGTTTTTGCGTGGCTATTGGTATATCCATCGGATCGAACAATAACAGCGCCTATGATATTTATACTTTTTGGTATTAAGTTCTATTCGAAAAACTAAACAGTTGCATTTGTTTGAATATCTCAATTGTGTCTTTAGCGAACCACGGCAACGTTCCCAAAACCAGTTATGATCATTGGCTTCGTGATTTCAACACTTTCTCCAATGCTTCTAGGCTGGGTTCGATTTCAATGATTTCTTCACAAGCCCTTACAGCAGCCTCCGGATCCTTTAATCCATGGCCTGTGGCAACACAAACAATCGTCTCGTCCACGTCGACTTCGCCGTTTTCAACAAGCTTTTTAAGTCCAGCTATGCTGGCTGCACTGGCGGGTTCAATGAAAATTCCCTCTTTTCTGGCTAGAAGCTTCTGCGCTTTAATAATTTCGTCATCTGTAACTGTTAGAGCTGTGCCGTTGGACCCTCTTAAAGCGTTCAACGCCCTCTTCCAGTTAACAGGGTTTCCAATGCGAATGGCTGTTGCCACAGTCTCTGGATCCTTAACAGGCTCTATAGTGGCTCTGTTAGTTGCAAAAGCCTTTGCTATTGGGCTGGCGCCAGCTGCTTGTACACCAACCATTTTAGGCAGTTTTTCAACAAGACCTAAAGCCTTTAATTCCCTAAAGCCCTTCCAGTAGGCGGTTATGTTCCCAGCGTTTCCAACAGGCAAAACCACTCTGTCAGGGACCTGCCACTCAAGCTGGTCGCATATTTCGAAGGCTGCTGTTTTTTGTCCCTCTATTCTGAAGGGGTTTATCGAATTCAACAAGTACAAGCCGACTTGTTTGCTTGCACTCACCGCCATCTGAAGGGCAACATCGAAATTACCCCTAACTCCCACCACGATTGCTCCGTACATCATCGCCTGTGCAAGCTTTCCAAGAGCTACTTTTCCAGCCGGAATTAACACTATGCATGGCAGTCCAGCTTTGGCTGCATACGCTGCCAAAGAGGCAGAAGTGTTTCCCGTAGAGGCGCAAACAACAGCCTTTACGCCAAGTTCTAAAGCTTTGGAAACGCCAACCGTCATTCCCCTATCCTTAAAGGAACCAGTTGGATTTGCGCCCTCATTTTTGACGTATAAATTTTCAACCCTCAGCTCTTTGCCAAGCCTCTCACAACGATATAGCGGTGTACCCCCCTCCCTCAAAGTGACGATCTTTGTTTCGTCAAAAACTGGCAAAAACTCCTTGTATTTCCACACGGAAATCGGCCTTAGCCTCCATTCTCCCGTTTCAATTTTTTCCTTCAACGCTTTCTCATCAACTCGCACTTCAAGTAAGTCGCCGCACCTCTTGCAATTGTATATTATCTCGTTGATGGGGTATTCCGCGCCACATCCAATACACTGCACGGAGATCAGTTCTCCTCCCTCCGGACAATTCTTGCACCGGGTCCAGGCTTCGCAATCACTATTTCACAATGGACTCCGTTGACTCCGAAACCTTCTCTCATCGCCTCTGCTACCTTATTTTCCACGTTTTTTGAGGAGTCGACGAGAGCTAAAACAGATGGCCCTGACCCACTTATCGCAACGCCTACGGCTCCAGCTTCGAGGGCTCTCTTTTTCACATCGAAAAATCCTGGAATTAAGCTAGCTCTATACGGTTCCGCGATTAAGTCATTCATTCCCATCCCCATTAAGTTCAAGTCGTTTGTTAAAACGCCGGCAACAAATGCAGCTGCCCTTGCAACATTATGCACGGCATCGGAAAGCTTGATTTTTTTGGGAAGAACTGAGCGGGCTTTACGTGTCTCCACTATTAATTCCGGAGTAACTATCACAAACTTGGTGTTGTCAGGCATGGGGAAACAAACTACTTCAAAGGGTTCATGGGAGACTATTGCTGTAAAGAACCCCATGATTGAGGCGGATACGTTGTCGGCGTGTGGGACGCCGGCTGCCGCTATTTCGCCTAATGCTGCAAATTTTATGAGCTCCTTGTTGGTTAAGCCAAGCCCTAAAGCTTCATTTATGGCTAAGGCTGAAGCCGCTGCGCTTGCTGCGCTGCTGCCTAAACCGCTTCCAGCCCTTATACCTTTTTCAATCTTTATGATTAGCCCGTAACTTTTTCCAGATGCCTTCAGAAGAGCCTCGGCAACTACTCCAGCAGTGTTTTCCTCAGGCTTTGTTGGGATAAATTCTGAACCCTTTCCACTTACAAACAACTGAATCTTTTTGTCCGCCTTTACCACATCAACAGAAACCTTGTCAAACAATGCATCTAACGCCACTCCAAAAACATCAAATCCAGCACCCAAGTTCGCTGATGTCGCTGGAGCTGTAGCCTCCACGTGACTGAAAGCTGGCGAATCTTTAACTTTTTTACCTTTGTTATTAAGAGCGGAAAACTGAAGCTTGAAGGCAGTTCTCACCTTCCATTTCACCCCCAAAAGACCAGACGAAAGCAAAGCACAAAACAGAAGACAAGCATCCGCGCCTTCGTCTGGTCCCCCCTAGCTATATCCAGTCCCGGTAGTAATGGTAGCATCGATCAACGTAACGTGTATTAGGGGACCAGACGCGTTCAAAGCTGTCACAGCCAAAGCTTTCTCAAAGCTTTCATATATAAGAGCTTTACGGATCATAACTTTAGGCTTGGTGAAAAACTTAATAGAAAGGTTTTAGTATGTTCTGGATTTCTACTTTGTGATCTCTCTTTTTAAGAGCAGTTTGTTTATGCCGTTTATCATGGCTTCTACGCTTGCCTTAACTATGTCTTCGCTTGCACTGCCCGCCGAAACAATGTTGCCTTGATCGTCTTCAACCTTTATTATGACTTCAGCGAGGGCGTCTGAACCACCCGTTATTGCCTCAAGTCTATACTCTCTTAGCTTAACCCCCACCAGCTTATCCACAATTTTCTGTATGGCCTTTATTGCTGAATCCACCGGGCCGACGCCTGTTTCAGTTGCAATGTATTCCTTGTCGTTTATTGCCAGCTTAACTGAAGCCATCGGTGTTGTCTCGCTTCCAGTTACAACCGTGAAACCCAAAAGTTTAACGACGTTTTTCTCAGGGATTCCTGTTATAGCCCTTGCTATAGCAAAAAGATCTGTATCTGTTACTGGTTTACCTTTATCGCCTAAGGCTTTCACACGCTTAAAAATCTCGTTTAATTGGTCGTGAGTAACGTGTATTCCAAGGGCTTCAAGTTCAGCTTTTAACCCTTGCCTTCCCGCATGTTTGCCAGCAACTATTTTTCTTTTCCGTCCAACCATTTCAGGCGTAAGAGGCTCAAAGGTCTCTGGTCTAGTCACAACCCCTTTAGTGTGTATTCCAGATTCGTGGGCGAAGGCGTTTTCGCCAACAATCGCCTTGTTGGGCTGAAGTGGAATACCCGTCAATCGTGAAACAAGCCTCGACGTCTCGTACAGCAGTTTCGTGTTGATCCCAGTTTTCTTTTTGTATATTATGTGGAGGGCCATCACAACCTCTTCTAAGGCTGCGTTGCCGGCTCTTTCGCCTAAGCCGTTCACCGTTACGTGGACCTGTGTTGCTCCGCCCTCAACTCCCGCCAGCGAGTTGGCTACAGCCATTCCGAAATCGTTGTGGCAATGCACGCTTATCGGAACCTTTACGACTTTTTTCAGTTCGCTTATGAGTTTTTTCATTGAGTATGGGCTTGCAACCCCCACGGTGTCTGGTATGTTTATTCTATCCGCTTTGTTCTCCTGCGCCACCAGGCACACTTTCTTAAGGAAGTCTAAATCCGTTCTAGTCGCGTCCATTGGTGAAAACTCGCAGACAAAACCGTGAGCCTTAATGTACTGGATAATTTCCTCGGTTTCCTTTAGCACTTTTTCTCGTGTCGCATTTAGGACGTATTTTATTTGGACGTCAGACGTTGAGATAAACGTGTGAATTGAGTCAACTTCACATGCCATTGCCGCGTCCACGTCGCTTTTTGTCGCCCTTGCAAGGGCGCACACTTCCGCTTTTAAGCCCGCTTCAGCTATTCTTTTGACTGCTTGGAACTCGCCTTCAGAAGCCGATGGGAAGCCCGCCTCAATTACGTCTACTCCAAGCTTGTCCAGTTGTAGGGCTATTTCCATTTTCTCGTCGGGCGTTAAGGAGACCCCGGGAGTCTGCTCTCCATCCCGTAGAGTTGTGTCAAAAATTCTAATGTACTCCATGCTAATCAGCCCCAAACGTTTTTAATTTCTCTGGCGATAGCCTCGCCCATTCCAATGGTGGTTAGGGAACCGCCCAAATCCGGAACTGTTAAGGCTTTTCTTATGGCTTCTGCAACGCCCGTGTCAATTGCTTGGGCAGCTTCGATACACTTTTTATCGCCGTATTTTTGACCCAGCCATTCAACCATCATTTTGGCTGCCAATATCATGGAGCACGGGTTGGCAGTGTGTTTTCCCACACGTGTCGGAGCTGATCCATGTATGGGTTCGAAGATCGCGTAGTTGTCGCCGATGTTTCCGCCCGGCGCCATTCCTAAACCTCCAACAAGTTGAGCGGCTTCATCGGATAATATATCTCCAAACATATTCGTTGTCACTATCACATCGTAGTTTTGCGGTTCCTTGATCAGCCTCATGGCTGCAGCATCAACGTACTGTTCATTAAACAAGATGTGAGGATGTTCTTCGGCCACTTTCCTGCAAACCTCGGCGAAAAGCCCACACGTTTTCCTCATGACATTAGCCTTATGGACAGCTGTCACCATGCGTTTCTTGTTTCGAAGTTCAGCGAGGGCGAAGGCTTTTCGAACTATTCTCTCGCATCCTCTCCGCGTTATAACCCTCAAAGCCACAGCCATCTCATCATCAAGCACGAATTCAATGCCTTTATAGACATCTTCAGTGTTCTCCCTAACAATAACCAAGTCAATATCGTCCCTAATGCAAGGTGCACCGGCATAAGATTTGATTGGTCGAATGTTGGCGTACAAGTCCAGCATGATTCGAAGCTTGACAATGACGTCTGCGGCTGTTTCGCCCACAGGACCTTTTAAGCAAACATGCGCTCTTTTTATTGCTTGTATGGTTTCCTCTGGAAGGGCGACTCCACGCTTTTCGAGGCAAGAGTCTCCAGCTTCGAGGAACACGTATTCAAAGTTCAAGTTGAACTTTTCTTCAACAGCCTCTAGAACCTTCAACGTTGCTTCGGTTAACTCCGGACCTACACCATCACCCGGTATCACGGCAACCCTATAGCTTGCCATCTTTTTCAAGCCTCCTCTTTAAATGTTCCACCAAACCACCAGCACTTATGATTTCTAAAATGAAACTGGGAAGTTTTGATGCTTGTAGCCTTAAATTTTTTGTTAGGTTTAATATCTCCCCCTCGGCAAGGTTCACAAGGAGTTCATCTCCATCGTTTGTTTTTTCGAGGATTGATGGACATTCAACCACGGGAAGCCCAATGTTTATGGCGTTTCTGTAAAATATGCGGGCGAAGGATTTGGCAACAACACATCTAACTCCAGCATGCTTTAAAGCGATGGGAGCGTGTTCACGGCTTGAACCACATCCGAAGTTTTTGCCTGCAACTATTATGACACCTTCCCGCGCCTTCTCGTAGAATTTGGGGTCTAATCCTTCCATGGCATGTTTTGCCAATTCATCCGGGTCCAAAGTGGTCAAGTATTTGCTTGGAATTATTACATCAGTGTTAATGTCGTCACCAAAGGCTATGGCTTTACCCTTAATTTCCAATTTTTTACAGCCTCCTCGGATCCGTAATTTCGCCTTTCAAGGCGGAAGCTGCAACCGTCGCTGGAGAAGCCAAATAAATCTTGGCTTTTGGGCTTCCCATCCTTCCAGTAAAATTCCTATTAGAAGAGCTTATGCATGTTTCACCATCTGCAAGCAGTCCCATGTGGCCGCCGAAGCACGCACCACAGGTGGGATTGCATATACACGCGCCAGCCTTAGCAAGCGTTTCCAGTACTCCCTCCCTTAAAGCCTGCAAGTAGACTTCATGGGAAGCAGGCGTAACGATAAACCGCACGCCACTTTTGACTTTTTTGCCCTTGACAATTTCGGCAACAATCCTCAAGTCTTCAATTCTGCCGTTAGTGCACGACCCGACAAAAGCCTGGTCAACCGGGATGCCTTCAACCTCTGAAACTGGTTTAACGTTGTCAACAGAGCTTGGACAAGCCACTTGCGGCTCTAGAGAACCTACATCTAAGTCTACAACCTTCTCATGTTTGGCGTCTTCATCGCTTTTAAGCGGCTCAATAGGCTTTTCTGTCCTACTTTTGACGTATGCCATCACTTTTTCGTCTGGATTGATTATTCCAGTTTTTGCTCCAGCCTCCACAGCCATGTTGCATATTGTCAACCTTTCACTTATATTCATGTTTTTGATAACAGGCCCATCAAACTCCATAGCCTTGTAATTGGCCCCATCAGCCCCCAGTTGGCCAATGATGTTTAGTATCAGGTCCTTTGCGCCGACAAAATTTTGGAATTCTCCAGAAACATTGATCTTTATTGTTTCTGGAACTTTAAGCCATATTTTGCCCGTGGCGAAAACAGCAGCCATCTCCGTTGAACCTATCCCTGTCCCGAAAGCGCCTAAAGCACCATAGGTACATGTGTGGGAGTCGGCTCCAACAATTAGTTCGCCCGGCCTAACGTGGCCTTTCTCCACCATTACTTGGTGGCAAACACCGCCGAACCCCACGTCATAGAAATGTGGAATGTTTTGCTCTCTTGCGAACTTCCTCATAATTTTGTGTAGTTCCGCCGACTTAGCAGAGTCTGCTGGAACTTGATGGTCCAAGACCATAACTATTCTGTTGTTGTCCCAAACTTTTTTAACACCTATCTTGTGGAACGTTTCAATTGCCAGTGGGCCAGTTATGTCGTTAACCATAGCCATGTCCACGTTTGCTTCCACTATTTCGCCCGGTGAAACCTCCTTTCGGCCCGAAGCTCTTGCTAGAATCTTTTCAGAAATGTTCATTTGCTTCCCTGTCAACTATTGTCGGCTATTTTTCTAGTCCAGCCATTTTCCTTATGAATCTGCCAACCCTTTCCAGTTCATGGTTTTCGATTTCTTTCATCAGCTGTTTCAGTCTTTTTTCGCCGTTTCTGTGTTCTTCTATCCATTCTTTGGCAAAAGCGCCGCTTCTAACGTTTTCAACAACCTTCCGCATGTTTTCTTTAACGTGGCTGTCTATAACCTTTGAGCCAACCGTTAAACCGCCATACTTCGCTGTGTCTGAAACCGCTTGCAGCATGCCGGTTATTCCTCTTCGGTAGATTAGATCCATTATCAGTTTGGCTTCGTTGCAGGCTTCGAAGTAGGCTAATTCCGGCGGGTATCCGCTCTCCACAAGCACTTCAAACCCATTTTTTATAAGCTCTATCAGTCCGCCTACGAGAACTGTTTGTTCGCCTATTAAGTCGCTTTCAGTCTCGTCTTTAAACGTTGTTTCTATAACCCCAGCCCTGGTACACCCAACTCCCCTCGCAATCGCCAAGGCTGTCTCCTTAGCTTTTCCGCTAAAATCTTGATAGACAGCTATGAGTGCGGGTACACCGAAGCCTTCAAGAAAGGTTTCTCGCACCCTCGCACCCGGGCTTTTAGGCGCAACCATTATGACATCAATGTTTTTCGGCGGAACAATCTGTTTAAAGTGGATATTGAAGCCATGTGCAAAGTCTAAAGTTTTTCCTTCAGTCAAGTTGGGGGCTATAGCCTCCGCGTAAACCTCTGGCTGGCTCATGTCAGGTATCAAGAACATCACTATGTCGCCTCTTTTCGCTGCCTCTGGTATGGAGTAGACTTCAAATCCGTCTTCACGGGCTTTGCTCCAAGATTTACCGCCCTGTCTAAGGCCAACTATTACTTTTAGGCCTGAATCCCTCAGGTTTTTTGCTTGGGCTTCTCCTTGGCTTCCGTACCCTATCACGGCTATGGTTTTGTCTTTTATCGGATCCAAACTAGCATCTTGGTCAAAATACACCTTCACCATTTCCTTCACACCTCCTATACTGTTTGTGACTCTCCTCTTGGCAAAGCTGTAATCCCAGTTCTGGCTATTTCTTTAATCCCATAGGGCTTTACAATGTTTATAAAGGCATCTATCTTATCTGGATCACCTGTGACTTCAACAGTTAGCGATTTATGTGAAACATCCACAACTCGTCCCTTGAAGATTTCTGCATAGTTAACTATATCCGTTTTCGCCCTATAATCTGGAGCTGTCACCTTAACCAAGGCTAGTTCACGAATAACGGTGTTTTTCGGGTTCAATATGCTCACCTTAACAACCTCAACAAGCTTCCTCAACTGCTTAACAATCTGCTCAACAAGTTTTTCGTCTCCACCAACCGTTATGGTTATTCTAGCAAGCTCTTTCTTTTCCGTGGGGCCAACGGATATGCTTTGAATGTTGAAGCCCCTCCTTCTAAATAGGTTTGAAACTCTAAAAAGCACACCAGGTCTATGCTCAACAATCGCTGAAACAATATACTCTTGTTGAATAGTATTATTTTTTGACTCCATAATTTTTACTCCCATATCATCCACTTCAAACCTTTACCCGGCGGAACCATGGGGAGAACGTTCTCTTCAGGAGATATGGGCACATCTATAACTGTTGTAACTTCACTTCTAATGGCTTTTTTGAACGCTGAGGAAAATTCTTCCAAAGTTTGTACACGGAGGCCTTGGGCTCCATAAGCTTCGGCCAACTTTACGAAGTCGGGCACTCTTCCCAAATTAACTGCAAAATACCGTCTATTATAGAAAAGTCTTTGCCATTGGGCTACCATTCCAAGAACCGAATTGTTTAAAACCACGACAGTCACTGGAATGTTTTCCTCAACAGATGTGGCGAGGTCTTGTTCAGTCATTATGAAACTTCCATCACCAGCTATATCTACTACGGGAACCTCTGGATGCGCCACTTTCGCGCCCAAAGAAGCTGGAAAACCGAAACCCATGGTTCCAAGCCCTCCAGAAGAGATGAACGTTCTCGGTTTGTAAACCTTCAAGTAAATTGCAGCCCACATCTGGTTTTGTCCTACCTCTGTTGTTATGATTGCATCTTCCGGGAGGAGCTTGCGAATTTCAACCATAAGCCTTGGCGGCTTCAGTTCACTTTTACAGTTTGCTTTCTCCTCCAGCTGTTCTTTGAACTCCTTAATTTTCGCCATCAAAGTGGTTCGCTCCTTTTTAGCAATTTTTGCTTGAAGCAGCTTGTAGATTTCCTGCAAGGCCTTTTTTGCGTCGGCTACTATTGGCACGTCGACTTCAATGTTTTTGCCGATCTCCGCAGCGTCAATGTCTATGTGTATTATTTTTGCGTCTGGGCAGAATTCGTCCATCTTGCCGGTGGTTCTATCCGAAAATCTCGTACCAACAGCAAGCACAACGTCCGCCTCCTGAATTAATTTGTTTGATGCTACTGTGCCATGCATTCCCAGAAGGCCGGTTGCCAAAGGATGATTTTCGGGAATAGCTCCTTTACCCATCAAGGTTGTTGCGACGGGAGCCATGAGAAGCTCAGCCACAGCTAAAAGCTCCTGTGAAGCATTCGAAACAATGACACCCCCTCCGGCGATTATCATAGGCTTTTCTGCAGCTGCCAGCAGCTCAACGGCTCTCTTAACTTGAAGCGGGTGTGGAGTATAGTTTGTCTGGCGAAACGTTGTTTTGGAGCCGCCTTCAAAATCTACGTCCGCCGATTCAATTTGCACGTCTTTTGGTATATCAACCAAAACTGGTCCAGGCCTGCCAGACGAAGCAATATGGAAGGCTTTCTCAACAATTAGAGGTATGTCTGATGCCCGCTCCACCATAAAATTGTGCTTAGTTACGGGGCATGTTATTCCGATGATATCTGCCTCTTGAAAAGCATCTCTTCCTATAAGCCTTCTTGGAACTTGGCCAGTGAACGCAACAACAGGCGATGAATCCATGTAGGCGGTGGCTATTCCCGTAACAAGATTTGTAGCACCAGGTCCAGAGGTGGCCATGCAAACACCAACTTGCCCACTGGCGCGGGCGTATCCATCTGCCGCATGTGCAGCGCATTGCTCATGCCTCGTTAAAATGATCCTTATGCTGGAATCTGCAAGAGCATCGCAGATATCAAGTACCGCCCCGCCGGGTATGCCGAAAATCACTTTCACTCCTAGTTTCTCTAGCGTCTTCACTAAAGCCCTAGCACCATTTATGGCAACCATAAACCACCCTCCAAACAGCAAAATAGATTGACGGTAGTTCTTTGGAAATTTTCCTCAAAACCGGGTTTTAGACCGCTGTGAAAACGGTATGAGCAGATTCCACTATGCCTTGCGGATAAATTTGCTCCTCTTGAGAACGCTATCCCTCATTTTCCTCCATCCTCTTGTTAAGTCCCCTAGGTCTAGTCGGGTCATCGTCCTTGGTGGATCTTTTTTGCTCTGTCATTAATCCACCATGGGTTTGCAATTGTTGCTTGGTTTCAAATAAAGCTTTTGGGCAATTACTTTTGCCCAATAGCCCAAGTCCATTCTCCTTTATAACAAGTAGCGCTATTTTTCCTTTCTCCGTTAATTCGACAGGAATTCCTTTGGAGTTTTTGTTCCCTGCGATGATCATTCCGTAATCTCTTAATTTGCTTATGTTCCATCTAACAGTGGATTTGGGTACATGTAGTTCACCGGACAATTTGTTCACTAGCTGGTAAAATAGTAGACCGCTGTTTTCCTTCACTTTTGCCAGATACTCCAACTGTTTCATGCTTAGACGTCTTTTAGCCAACAAATTTACGAGTTCCATCAGACTTTTGCAGATGGTTTCGCAGCTTGTTTGTATGCCATCGTTTAATTTGGCAGTTCCCTGTTTGGTTAATTCTACGCCTTGCATTAAATTCATCTCACACTTATACAAGTTTATCAGGGAGATTCTCTTGCAAAGGAGATATGTTGGCATTTCCTCTCGATAGAATGTTGTTTATTCCATTCAGCATGGCTTCGACACTTGCCATTACAATGTCCTCGTGCGCTCCCCACGCTGTCGTTGTTATGTCACCCTTGCTTAGATGGACTACGACCTCCACTATGGCGTCGGTTCCTCCGGAAATGGATTTCACATAATACCCGTCAAGTTTTATCGGTTCTATTGTTTGCACAGCATTCCTTATTGCATTTATCGCCGCGTCCACCGGCCCAACTCCCGTAGCTGCAGCCGAAATAACTTTGCCCCTAACCTTAAGTTTAACAGAGGCTGTTGGAGTCACCCTATTTCCAGTAACAACTGTTAACTCTTGAAGCTTGAGCGGCCTGCAACGCGGCAGATTCATAACTGCTTCAGCGATTGACACTAAATCTGAATCGGTGACTTTTTTGCCCTTGTCTCCCAACATTTTGACCTTTGCAAAGATTTCTTTTAGTTGCTCTTCGTTGGGGAAGATGCCCATCTCGTTCAAAACAGCTTTTATCCCCTTAGAGCCTGCATGTTTGCCCACTACAAGCCGTCTTGTCCTCCCAACGAGGTTCGGCGGTATCGGTTCATATGTCATTGGATTATTCAATATGGCGTGGGTGTGTATGCCTGATTCGTGGGCGAAGGCGTTTTCGCCAACAATCGCCTTATTCGGTTGCACTGGAACACCCGTCAACTTGGAGACAAGCACCGATGTTTCATAGAGCAAATTCATTTTTAAGGGTACTTTTACCCCGTAAAGCAACTCCAATGCAACCACTACTTCTTCTAGGGCGGCGTTTCCAGCCCTCTCGCCTATTCCGTTAATGGTTGTATGCACCTCTTTTGCGCCGGCCCTCAAAGCAGCAATTGAGTTTGCAACGGCCATTCCGAAGTCGTCATGACAGTGAACGCCAAAAGCCACGCCCGGGAAACTTTTCGCCAAATCTGAATAGAAGGCATAGGCTTTTTCCGGAGTTAACACGCCAACAGTGTCGCATGGAGTCACCGTATCTGCACCAGCGTTCACGCTAACTCTTATCAACTCTTTTAAGAACTGTTCTTCGCTCCTTGTTGCGTCTTCAGCTCCGAATTCTACTTTGAGACCATGATCTTTTGCATATTGAATGCAATCCTCTGCAAGTTCCAGAATGTCTTCATGTTTTTTCCCAAGCTTGTGTCTAATGTGGATTTCGGAGGATGGAACTACAAGGAAAACAGCGTCGGCATCGCTGTCCACCACTGCATCAATATCTTTTTTGTTGGCTCTTGCAAAACTGAATATCTCTGCCTTCAACCCTTCCCTAGCAATCAACTTTACTGCTTCAAACTCTCCTTCTGTAGCCGCTGCAAAACCAGCCTCAATAGCGTCTACCCCAAGCTCGTCAAGTTTCCTAGCTATTTCCAGTTTATCTTTTGGCGTTAGGGAAACCCCAGGGGTTTGTTCCCCATCCCTCAATGTGGTGTCAAAAAATCGAATTTTCTCTGGAAAGCTAGTCGATGATAAAGCTATACCTCATTTTGAACCTCGCCTCACGTAAAATAGCATATGTTATATTAAAGCTTTTCTATCTTAGAATCAACAAGATCGTAGCATGCATATAGGAGCAGGTGAAAATGAGGAGCGACACGATAAAAAAGGGGTTGACACGCTCTCCCCAGAGGGCCATCCTGAAATGTTTGGGGTTAACAGACAGCGATTTTGAGAAACCATTTATAGCCGTGGTCAACAGCCACTCAGAGATTGTTCCCGGCCACGTGCACCTCCGCCAACTGGCTGAACATGTTAAACAAGGCATTCGGTCAGCTGGAGGTGTACCCTTTGAATTTAATACAATAGCAGTCTGTGACGGGCTGACCATGGGACATATAGGGATGCATTATTCTCTCCCGTCGCGTGAATTAATCGCCGACTCCGTAGAGGTTATGGTTCAAGCAAACCAGTTCGACGGAATGGTTTTGATAACAAACTGCGACAAAATAACGCCAGGCATGCTTATGGCTGCGGCGAGACTGAACATTCCATCAATAGTTGTAACAGGGGGACCTATGCTTTCAGGCAGGTTAAAGGGGAAGATGGTAGACGTGACAACAATTTTTGAAGCCATAGGCGAGGTTAAGGCTGGAAAGCTCAGCTTGGAAGAGCTGAAAATGATCGAGGATAGAGCATTCCCCGGTTGCGGTTCATGTAACGGCATGTACACGGCGAACACCATGGCGTGCATCACCGAAGCATTAGGAATGTCACTTCCGGGATGTGCGACAGCCCTCGCGGTTTCCTCAGCCAAATTGAGAATCGCTAAGGAAAGCGGTGAGAAAATTGTTGAATTAGTCCACAAAAATATTAAGCCAAGAGACATATTGACAAAAGAGGCTTTCGAAAACGCAGTCATAGTGGACTTAGCCCTAGGCGGATCAACAAACACGGTGCTACATTTAAAGGCCATAGCCAAAGAGGCTGAAGTAGATCTTCCCCTAAGCGTATTTGACAATTATGGTAGGAAAGTCCCGCATTTATGCGACATGAGGCCGGCAGGACCCCACGACCTTCAAGAATTAGACGAGGCTGGTGGAATTCCAGCTTTGATGAAGGAGTTAAAGCAGTTCCTACATCTAAACGTGTTAACGGTTACTGGAAAAACTGTTTGGGAAAACATTAAAGATGCAACAGTCTACAACCGTGAGGTAATTAGACCGCTTCACAACCCGATCCACAGCGAGGGTGGACTCGCAATATTGTGTGGAAACTTAGCTCCAAAGGGAGCCGTTGTAAAGCTGAGCGCTGTTCCACGCAAAATGCTCCAACACGCTGGTCCAGCTAAAGTTTACGATTCGGAAGAGGAGGCTGTAAAAGCCATTTTAGATGGTAAAATAGTTGAAGGCGACGTTGTCGTGATCAGATATGAAGGCCCAAAAGGAGGGCCTGGAATGAGGGAAATGCTTTCACCTACGGCGACTATAGCTGGCATGGGTTTGGCTGAATCCGTCGCCTTAGTTACTGATGGAAGATTTTCTGGAGCCAGCAGAGGGCTATGCATAGGTCATGTTTCGCCAGAAGCCGCGGAGGGAGGGCCAATAGCAGCGTTGGAGAACGGAGACATTATCGAAATTAACCTACCTGAGAGAAAAATAAACGTTAAGTTAAGCGACGAAGCTATTAGAGAACGCCTTGCCCGCTGGAAACCTAAACCGTCAAAGATCTGTTCGGGATACATTCAGCGATACATATGTTTAGTTGGATCAGCTGACGAAGGAGCAGTTTTTAAGGAAAAGCCGTGTTGAGTGGTGTTTATGGAAGAAAGACCATTAAAAGTTGCTTTTCAGGGAGAGATCGGAGCTTATAGTGAAGTAGCCGTTTACAAGTATTTTGGCGCCGAGGTTCAACCGATTCCATGCAAAAGTTTCCAAGAGGTTTTTAGAAAGGTTGATTCTGGACTCGTGGATTATGGTGTTCTCCCAATCGAAAACTCGATTGAAGGCAGCGTAAACCAAGTCTATGATCTACTTTTGACGCACAACCTCATGATTTGCGGAGAAGTTGTCGTTAAGGTAGAACATTGCCTAATAGGAAACCCGAACTCCAATTTAAACCAAGTGAAAAGAGTTTATTCGCATCCACAAGCCTTAGCCCAATGTTCCGATTTTTTAGAAAAATTGAAATGTGAAATAATACCAACCTACGACACCGCCGGCAGCGTCAAAATTGTTAAGGAAAGAGGCTTGATGGACGAGGCAGCTATAGCCAGCGAAAGAGCCGCTGAAATTTATGGAATGAAAATTCTTGCAAGGGACATATCCAACTATCCAGACAATTACACCCGATTTGTGACGATATCAAAAACTGATGCTCCGCCAAGCGGCAACGACAAAACACTGATAATTTTCTCAGTTAAACATGCCCCCGGAGCCCTCTACGATGCTTTGGGCGTATTTGCCAAAAGGGGCATTAACTTGACAAAAATAGAGTCTAGACCGACAAGGAAAAAACCGTGGGAGTACATATTCTACCTCGACTTTGAAGGCCATAGAAACGAGCCGAAATGCTCCGACGCCCTGAGAGAGCTCCAAGACAAAACCTTGTTTGTAAAAGTTTTAGGTTCTTTCCCAAAAGCTGTAACGTCTGAATGAAAACCACGGGACACGGCTGTTCGAAGTTAGACAACAAAACTTATATACCGAAAAAGCTTCCTCCTATGGAGGAGTGATTCAAGTGAGGGGTTGCGTTCATAAAGGGCGATTGCCTTCATTTCTAAGTATCGTCGCAGTCAGCCGTTGAAATTCAACCTTTCAGTTCTAAGATTAACAAACATTTTATTCTTTGTTCAACCCCTCTTAAACAGTGGGAGGTTTGCGACGTTTTGAAGGTGAAATTCGCCATTCCAGCTGGCTCCTTGCAAAAAGCAACATTTGAAGTCTTGGAGAAAGCTGGGTACCGCGTGTCGGGGCAGGAGAGAAGCTACAGGCCTAGGATCAACGACCCTGAAATAGAATTGAGGATTTTGAGACCTCAAGAGATTCCGATACTTGTAAGCGAGGGGTTGTACGACATTGGAATTTCCGGTTGTGATTGGGTGCAGGAAACGAGCGCGGACGTTGAGTTGCTTCAAAATCTTGAGTATGGCAGAGTAAGGCTCGTGGCTGCCGTGCCGAAAAGCTGGACTGACATAGACTCATTTTCCAGTCTACTGGAGAAGTTCCTAACCAACGGAAAAAGCATCAGGATATCCACGGAATACTTGAACATTACAGCGCGTTATATTCAAAACAATCCGGTGTACCGCAAGTTTTTCGGTGATTTGGAACCGCTGACCGTTACGCCTTGGTGGAGAAAAGGCCAAAACTCCAAGGTTGCCATATTCTTGTCTTTTGGAGCGACTGAGGCTAAGCCTCCCGAGGTTGCAGATGCGATAGTTGACGTCACCGAGACCGGAACAAGCCTTGAACAGAACAACTTGAAGGTTATCGAAGTCCTGTTGGAGTCCACAGCGTTTTTAATAGCGAACAAAAAATCCTTACAGTCTGAAAGACGGGAGAAAATTTTTGACATAAAAGCGATGTTGAAGGGTGTTGTTGACGGCTCAAAGAGGATCCACATATTTGTAAACGTTAAAAGAGAGAATTTAGAGCTGCTCCTAAAAGAGCTACCGGCCTTGAAAAAACCCACTGTATCTCCGTTGGCTGATGAAGGTTGGTATGCAGTCAACACAGTCATCGATAAAGACTCCCTCTTCAAAGTTCTTCCAACAATACGAAGGCTGGCTCAAGGGCTTGTAATCCATGAACCAAGGCAGGTCTTAGCCTTAGAAGAGGGTTAACAAGATGAAAGTAATAGCATCCAACATCACATCCATTAAGCAAGAATTGCTACGTAAAAGACTTCGGAAAAGAAACGACGAGTTGGAAGCCTACGTGAAGGAAATAATCAGGAAAGTTCAAACAGAGGGCGACATCGCCCTAATAGAGTTCACGAAAAAATTTGACAAGGTTTCTTTAGAAGCTGGAAGCCTCAAAGTTAGCCAGGAAGAGATAAGCGAAGCCTATGCAAAAGTCACGGAAGACCAGATTCACGCCTTAAAGTCCATGAAAGAACGTTTAGAAGTTGTTGAAAGGAAGGTTTTAGAAAAATTAAAATTAACAGTAAAGGTTGACGGGGTTCAAATAGACATCCATACACGTCCTCTGCGAAGGGTTGGATGTTACGTTCCGGGAGGGAAAGCGGCGTATCCAAGCACGTTACTGATGACTGTGGTTCCAGCCCTTGTTGCTGGTGTTCCAAACATCGTAGTTTGTTCCCCTCCGGATAAGAACGGCTTGCCTAATCCTCTAACGCTGGTTGCAGCGGACATCTGCGGAGTTGACGAAGTATACCGGGTGGGAGGGCCTCAAGCCATAGCTGCCATGGCTTATGGCACCCAAACTATAAAGCCCGTGGACAAAATTGTTGGACCCGGAAACATTTACGTAACTATGGCGAAAATGCTGGTTTCCCATGACGTTGCCATCGACTTTCCAGCGGGTCCAAGTGAGCTTTTGGTTCTAGCTGATGAAACAGCCAACCCCCGATACGTAGCCCTTGACATGTGTGCCCAAGCTGAACATGGACCAGACACAGTTGTGGGTTTAATTACGACTTCAAAAAGCCTTGCCGAAAAGACTTTTCGGGAGATAAAAGAAATTTTGAAATCATCTCCCAGAAGAGAAGTCATTACAAGGGCGTTGTCGGACAACGGCTTCATAGCTGTATGTAAAACACTGGAAGAAATGATTGAACTAACAAACGACTTTGCCCCTGAACATGTCGAGTTAATGCTAGAAAACCCCGAAGAAGCTATTGAAAAAATATTTACAGCGGGCATCATTTTAGTGGGTCTGCACAGTCCAGCGTCTTTAAGCGACTATTACGGTGGAACAAACCACGTGCTTCCAACAGGGGGATACGGAAGATTCTTCTCAGCCCTTTCTTGCCTAGATTTCGTGAAAAGAGTTGCTGTTCTAAAGTGTTCTAGGGAAGGGTTGTTTAAAGCCCGCGAGCACATTAGAATTTTGTCAGAGGCAGAGAACTTGCCATGTCACTTTAAGGCTTTGGAGGGACGTTTCACTATTGGAAAGTCGAGCTAGACTATGGATTAGGCGAAAACTGGAAACGACGCAGCCTAGCTACGCCTTTAAGGATCCCTACAAATCCCTTAAACATGGATTAAATTTTGAAAATTGTAGGATAGCGAAGCTGAATTTAAATGAGAACTTTTTCATTCCCCGTAAAAAGCTTCTCGAAATTATTGCTGAAGCCTTGAAGGATTTAGATCCCCGACTTTATCCACAAGACGAGGAAGAAAAGCTCCGAGAGAAGATCGGTGAATATTTGGGGCTCTCGGCCAATAACATAGTTGTTGGAAATGGGGGAGACGAAATATTAGAGAGAATTGCCCACCTATTCCTCGAAAAGGGAGAACAAGCCATAACAATTTCGCCCACATTTTCTATGTACCGTTTTGCGGTTAATCTTCAAAAGGCTAAGCTTATCGAAGTTCCATTGAAGAAGGATTTTTCCTTGGATTTTAACCGTTTGTTATCTAGTGTGACGTCAAGGACCAAGGTATTGTTTTTGTGTTCTCCGAACAATCCGACGGGAAACCAGTTCGGAATCGATGAAATTAAATCTCTAGCGGAGGGTTTTCCAGGAGTCGTTGTTGTTGATGAGGCTTATGTAGAGTTTGCCGATCACTCTGTTACATCCTTAGTAAAAAAGTATGAAAACTTGATAGTGGTTAGAACGTTTTCTAAAGCCTTCGGCCTTGCCGGGTTAAGGCTTGGATACGGCGTAGCAGATGTTGAAATAGCAAAGGCGCTTTCTGAATGTGTTAGTCCACCCTTTTCCGTTAACACGGTTTCTTTAAAGGTTGGTGCAAAAATTTTGGAAAACATAGAGATTGTGGAGCATGCCATCCAAAAGGTTAAGGCGGAGCGTGAAAAAATGGTTAAGGCTTTAAACGGAATTGATGGAGTGGAAGCCTTCAATTCAAAGGCAAACTTTGTGCTGTTTAAAACAGAAAAGCCCCTAGACTATGTCTACAACGGCTTGCTGCAAAAAGGTGTTCTCGTTAGAAAGATAGGCACCATCTTAGGTTTTCAAAATTGTTTCAGAGCCACCGTCGGCTTGCCTTGGATGAACGCGAAACTTATCGATGCCCTTAAGGAGGTAAGCTCTTAAAAGGAGTGTTGGTTATGCGAACCGCCGAAGTTAACAGGAAGACGCTTGAAACAGAAGTTTACGTCAAAGTAAACTTGGATTCTGTTGGAAAGGCTAACGTGCATACTGGAATTGCTTTTCTCGACCACTTGATAGCCACGCTATCCTTCCACAGCTTAGTCGACGTTGAACTCTCTGTTAAGGGGGACCTCAAACACCACATAGCCGAGGACGTGGCGATATGCCTGGGACAAGCGATAAGAAAAGCTCTGGGGGATGGTGACGGCATAACACGATTTGGGTTTGCAGCTGTTCCCATGGACTGTTCTCTTGCTTTTTCCGCCGTTGACTTAGCGAAACGTCCCTACGCCAAAATCGACTTAAAACTTAGAGGCAAGAAAATCGAGGACATGCCATGCGAGGACATCCACCACTTCCTAGAAACCTTGGCCACGTCCATGCAAGCCAACATCCACATTTGGACTCAGTACGGAGCCAACGACCACCATAAAGCAGAAGCAGCCATCAAGGCCTTAGCCCTTTCACTAAGACAGGCAATAACCATAGATCCTCGAAGGAAAAGCGCCCCAAGCGTTAAAGGAGTGATTTAATGCCCAAAGCAGTCATTGTGGATTACGGTGTGGGGAACCTATACAGCCTCAAATGTGCACTAGGCAAGGTTGGTTTCACCCCCTTAATCGGGCTTTCCAAAACTCTTCTTAAACAAGCTGACGCAGTGGTTCTTCCAGGCGTAGGAAACTTTTCCACAGTCTCTAAAAAGTTAACCACCGTAAGGGAATACTTGGTTAATTTGGCTAAAAGCGGAACTCCGTTTTTGGGCATATGCCTAGGAATGCAACTTTTATTTCAAAGAAGCGAAGAGGGAATTGGCGAGGGTTTAGCGCTTCTCGAGGGCGAAAATGTTCCGTTGCCCCATTTCGTTAAGGTTCCACACATGGGCTGGAACACTGTCACAATAGTGAAGCCAACAGTGCTATTCAACAACATGGAAAATCCATTTTACTGTTATTTTGCCCACTCATACTACCCGGTTCCAACTGATAGGGGCGTCGTGTATGCTGAAACCACATATGGCGTAAAGTTCGCATCAGTCGTTGCGAAGCAGAACATTTTTGGTACACAGTTTCACCCAGAAAAGTCTGGACGCCCCGGTCTAAGATTTCTCGAGAATTTCTTTAACTTTGTCAGGAGGTAAAATGCAAATGAAAGTTTTTCCAGCCGTTGACCTCATGGATGGAAAAGTTGTGAGGCTTTTTAGGGGTCGTCCAGAAACAGCCAAAGCATACACTAGCTTAGGGGATCCAGTGGCTGTGGCTAAAAAATGGGAAAACGAAGGAGCCGACGGCTTACACGTTGTAGACTTGGATGCTGCCCTCTGTAGGGGTGACAACTCTGCCACAATTTTTGAGATAGTTCAAGCTGTAAAGATACCAGTGCATGTCGGTGGGGGAATAAGAAGCGAGGAAAAAGCTGAAAAATTTCTCAATATGGGAGTGGACAAAATTATGATTGGAACACTGGCTTTTGAAAGGCCGAAAATCTTAGCAAAGTTGGTGAAAAAATTCGGCGACAGCATCATCGTAGCTTTGGACTATGGAGAAAATGGTAAGGTTATGATTGAAGGATGGAGAAAAAACGTTCAACTTAATGTGGAGAATGCCATACAGAGATTTCTGAAACTTAAGATTAAAACCTTCCTGTTGACCTCTGTGAGTAGAGATGGAACTCTTAAAGGGGTTAGTGTTGACGTTGTAAAGAAGGCTTGCGCTTATGAAGGGGTGGATGTGATAGCAGCGGGTGGAGTAGGCAGCCTAAAGGATTTAATGCTTTTAAAAAATGTGGGCGTTTACGGTGTGGTTATTGGGAAGGCGCTGTATGAAGGAGCTTTTTCGTTAAAAGATGCTTTAAAAATTGCGAGGGAACACGAGGTGCGAGTCTGATGCCTTTAGCGAAACGGATCATACCATGCCTAGATGTGGATCATGGAAGAGTGGTCAAGGGCGTACACTTCTTAAACTTGAAAGACGCGGGAGACCCCGTGGAATTGGCCAAAAGATACTCTGAGGAAGGTGCCGACGAACTGGTTTTCTTAGACATAACGGCTTCACCGGA
>CAZZMT010000011.1:0-13444 GCA_964655395.1 uncultured Candidatus Bathyarchaeia archaeon
CCAAGGAAATCCCACCCCTAGCCAGCGAACTCATGGAACGCGTAGAAAAAGGCGTAAAGAAAGAGCTTCTACCAATAGTCCGCCTAGAAGGCGTAGGCAGAGTGCGCGGCCGCATACTATACAACGCCGGATACAAAACCATAGAAGACCTAAAACACGCCCAAATAGAAGATTTAATGAAGCTGCCAGCCATAGGGCCAAAACTAGCAAAGAAAATCAAAGAACAAGTAGGCGGCTTCATAAAAAAGGAAACGTGGGAAAAACTCGAAGAGAAAGAAGAATGGAAACAAAAAGCCCTAACAGAATATTAGTCTGCAAGCCACCCTTTAATTGCGCCTCTTTTATAGCGTTTTAAGCTTAAACAACGTAGTATCTGATAACTTTGCTTAGGCTTTTGGGCACTTCGTAAATTTCCATAAACCTTTTTACTGCTTGTATCAGCGCTGGCTGGGCGCGGACAAGATCCGTGAATGTGACGAGCCCCACGAGTTTGCCGTTTTCAACCACTGGGAGCTTCTTGATTTTGTGTTTAAACATGAGTTCTATGGCAGTTTCAAGGTCTGCGTCTGGGCTTATGGTTATCGGCGGCTTGGACATGACTTCCCGGACACTGGTTTCTTCGGGTTTTCTTCCCTCATCCACAACCCGTTTAAGCACATCCCTTTCGGTTAGGATGCCGACCACGCGGCCAGCCTCAACCACGACAAGGCAGCCTATTTCAAAGTCGTTCATAGCCCGCACGGCCCGCCTAACATTAACGTCTGGCTCAACGGTAACAACATCCGTCACCATTACGTCTCTCACTGACAGCAACCCGAGCGCCCTTAAAAACTCTACAACTATCTGGTTTTAAACGTTTTCACAAGCAGAGGCTGCTGCGCCTCTTTGAAGTCCTCAATAGTTTTTTCCAGCGCTTCTAAAGGCTCGTATCCGTCTCGAAAAACATGCTGGTAAAGCCTCTCATAGTGAAGCTTAACCTCAGCATAATACTCTTTTAGGCATTCCCATGGAGGCTCAGTCTCCTTCTCCGTGTTAAGTCCTGGGCAGCACGTGTCCAAATAGATTGTTTCAATGTTGCTTGGGCTGAAGGGCATGAAGGGGTAAAGCCTACACCTCATGGGGCGCGCTGGATAAATGCGGCACGACGGTTTTCCATCAACATTTTCAAGGAAGACGCATTCGCCGTCCACGGTGCCGCGGAGGGTTGGAACAGCCACCATGTCGGCTAAAACCGCCGCCACATATTTTCCCTTAAGCTCTCGCCAGTCAACGTTTAAGAAGCGGGCTATTCTGTGGATGTCGAAGGCTGTAAGCCCCACGTTGGGTCCACTACGGCAACACCGCCCGCATCTTAGGCATTCAAAATGGGCTTTTTCCCCGAGCCTAAGCCTAACATAGTGAAGGCTCATGCTTGGATGAGTCAGAAGTTTGAGGCAGGATAATAACTTTACCTTACAAGGCTTGGAGTTTAAAACTCGAATTCGTGGGGGATCCCTTCCCTTTTAAGAAGCTCAGTCAGTTCCCTCTTCTTCTGTAGGAAAAATTCGCTGGTCATGGCGTATTCAAGGCCGTGGCGCTTGTAAACCCAATCAGCATAATGATAGTTCATCTTGTCAACAAGCACATAATCCACCTTGCCAGCAATCTCCTTGACAAGGTCTTCGGCTTTTGGAAGCAAAGGCGCAATCATAACACATGTTTTAACCCCAGCGGAGTGCAGCTTCTCCAACGTTTCCAGTCGCTCCTTAATGGATGGGGCTTTAGGCTCAAAGATTTGTTTAATCCCCTCGTCGGCAGTTGTTATTGTTAAGCAAACCTCAACATCGCCTAGGCTTTTCAAGAGGTCTAAATCCCGCAGCACAAGGGTGGACTTCGTCTGTATGGTGACAGGCCACCCCTTCCTCAACAATATTTCAAGACATCTCCGCGTTAAACCGTACCGCCCCTCCAACGGCTGGTAGGGGTCGCATAGCCCGCTAATCCAAACCCTTCCAACTTTTTTGCGGCGGGTTTCACGTTGAAGGAGCGTTGGCGCGTTGATTTTTACGTCCACGAACTCGCCCCAAGGCTCAGTGTGCCCAGTAAACCTCTTAACATAGCGGGCGTAACAGTATGTGCAGCCGTGCTCGCAGCCAATATAGGGATTAACAACATAGTCTAAAACTTTTGATTTTGATAGAATGCTTTTAGCGTAAACCTCTCTAACAATCAAGCCTTTTCACAGCCGCTTCTGTATTTTACGAAGCTTATTTCCTTCTTAAACCCTTGTATATGGAACCTTTCTTAAAAATGATAAAAAGAAAAGCGTCCAGCCCGCGCTGGCTATTCAATTCCCCATTTTTTGGTAATCTTCACTATGAGGAAAACCACGAAGGCTACTAGAAGGAATGTTATTAAGGCGCCTATGAAGTGGCCGATGCGGAAAGGCCCCAACACAAAGGCTTCCCACTCTACGCCTGGCAGTATTAACGTTATTATTGGCATAATTATGTCGTTTACAAGGGCTTGAACCAACGCGCCGAGGTACAAGCCGAGGATGAATGCTACGGCCATTCCCATAACCTTGTATTTGGAAATAAAGTCCAAAAACTCTTTCCACAAGCCTTTCGGCGGCGGTGGAGGTGGCGGTGGCGGTTTAGGCTCCAACAAGGCTTTTATTTCCTTCAAAACTTGAAGAATCTCTTCATCCTTATCTTTTTGTTTGGACACGAAACCCACCGTTTCTATGCTATTTACCCAAACATGATTTAAAACTTGTCATAGGCGAATCATCCAGAAACGTGGAACGCCCACGATTGCGCATCAAGCCAGATTAGAAATCCACAACCGTTAATTTAAGCGGCTCGCCATGTTAAAAATAGAGTTTTTGATGGTGATCAAGTTTGAATAGAAGAGGGGAAGCCCCTTGGCGGATGCTTTTCGCAGCGCTAGTCATTGTTGCGGTCGGCGTGCTGCTTATGCTGCATGGTTCAAACATGCTTCTTGAAATGGATCTGCTGGCAGTTTTCGTTACGGGTTTGGCTGCCATCCTCATTTTTTCGGGGATAACTCTCATGGTTTTGGCTGTTACAGCCGCGGCCTCTGTTTAGGGGCAATCCTAATTCAGCCTCCACAACCTAGATAACACACAATTCGCCATACTGTTTTAAAGCTGAAACCGATCAGAGGTGATGTCATGGTTAAGGCTAGAGCTAAGGTAGTTCTAGGATTAACAGCCACACTTATCGCCGTTGTTGTGGTTGCCTATTTAGCGCTTACGTATCCTCGGGTTTTGGTTAGCTTCACCCCCTCCTTTACCGTGGGCGCGGATGTTAAACGCGAAGAGTTTGAGGTTCCATTTCTCCATGAATATGTGAAAGTGGAAGTTCACGTCCAAAGCGGCAATGCCATATGGACTGCGAGGATTTCAAGCGGCGACACCGTCATATGGAGCCACAACGCCCAACAAAGTGGGCAAACAATCTACACAAGCGAATGGATCAAACTGGCAAGTGGACGCTACAACTTCACTTTTGCCACAGCAGGTTTGGGATCTTTAACAGCAGAAGTCAAACTAACCTCAAAGGGCGGATTCTGGTAAAAATTTAGAACGCTTTCCCTTTATTAGCCATGAACCGTCGCATGTGGCCGCCATGTTCAAGCCTCTTAAGCCTTCACGGCAAGTGGCAAACACCATCCCATACTTTCTAACAAGCCTAGCCAAGTTTTCCATAAGCCTAAGCCTCAAGTCTTTCGGCATGTAAATGTAACGTCCAAGTTTTTCACCCTTCTCAAAATACAATGGTTTAAGCTTTTCAGCTATTTTCGGCATGGCTAGGCTAAGGCGCTGCCAGTTGTCCAACTTAACCTTGTAGGTAGAGGCGGTTATATGCCGGACTCCTATCTCGGCTAAAGTCTTCACCAAAGTTTCTGGAAGCTCATTCACATAGGGAATAACTGGGTCTACGCGAATAGCCACAGGTATACCCTCCGCTATGAGCCGTTCAGCCGCTTTGAGCCGTTCCTCCGGCGGCGGAGCAAAAGGCTCTAGGATTCTAGCGGTTTCCGCGTCGTCTGTTGTTATTGTCAACGCCACCATGGATGGAACCCGTTTCAAAAGGTCTATGTCCCTCAAAACAATGTTCGACTTAGTTATTATCTGGATGCGGCAGTTGCGCTCCGCCAAAACTTCAAGGCAATGCCTAGTTAAACAAGCCTCAGCCTCAATTGTCGGGTAAGGATCTGAAGAATTCGAAATGGAAACCAGCTCGCCTTTCAGTTTAGCGGCTTCCCGTTTAAGCCTTTGCAGCAAATCCTTTTTGGGGCGGCACTCGTAAAAACGTGGAATATAACTTGACGCATAACAGTAGACGCATCGGTGGTCGCATCCAGTGTAAGGGTTAAAAGTCAACTTCGGCGGACAAGTGCAAAGCGGCGAACGCCAAGGATCAAACCACGTGAGAAGATTCAATACTTCTCACTAGCTTCACTTTGCTGGTTTTCATAAAGTTTTATGTAAATGCTCGCTTGTAAAGATTTTCAGCAGCCGAAAATGTTGAAACTTTTGGAATGGTCCTTATCCCGGTTTGCTGCCCAGCAAAATTGACGTCTAAGAAAGGGTATAAAATTTCAAAGAAGCTTAAATACTTGTTTTTAAGTTAGGTTTTCTTTACAAATCAAATTTGGAGGGGAAGCTCGTTTTGAAAGGAAAGCCTATTGCCTCAATAGTTTCCGCGGGTCAATCAAAGTTTGGAAAGCTTGAAGGCTTATACGCCCGCGAAATCTTCGCCCAAGCCGTTAAAGAGGCTTACGAACGTTGCCCAAGCTTAGATCCAAAAAAGGATATTGAAGCCCTTTTCATAGGGCACATGGGAGAATCCTACGAGCATCAGGGACATACTGCCGCCGCGGCTGCAGACTGGGCTGGGCTATTGCATGTACCGGCTGTAAGAATTGAGACGGCTTGTAGCTCTTCTGGGGTGGCTCTTAGGACGGCTGTTTTTGCCATAGCGTCGGGTTTATGCGACGTTGTTATGGTGGGTGGTGTTGAAAAAATGACTCATCGAAGCACTCCGGAAGTCACGGAGTTTTTGGCTATGGCTTCGGATTTCCCCTTCGAACAGTGGCACGGCATAACTTTTCCAGGATTGTTCGCGCTTATGGCAACTGCCCACATGTATAGGTATGGCACAACGGAATTGCAGTTGGCCCACGTCGCTGTGAAAAACCATTATAATGGATGCTTGAACCCGAAGGCGCAAATGCAAAAGGAGATAACCCTTGAACAGGCTTTGTCTTCGCGGGTTATTGCTTGGCCTCTACGACTTTTTGACTGTTCGCCCATAACTGACGGAGCAAGCTGCCTAATCCTTACAAGACCGGAAATTGCCAAAAAATACACGGATACGCCAGTTCACATCATTGGCACTGGTCAGGCAAGCGACACGATAGGCTTGTATGAAAGGGAGGATTTCACGTCGCTTAAAGCTGCAAAGTTGGCGGCAAAACAAGCCTATGAAATGGCAGGCTTAAAACCCGAAGACATAGACGTAGCAGAAGTGCACGACTGCTTCACGATAGCCGAAATAATTGCCTACGAGGATTTGGGGTTCTGCAAGCCCGGCGAGGGTGGACGCCTAGCAGAGAGTGGCGAAACAACGCTTAAGGGGAGAATACCAATAAACCCAAGCGGAGGCTTAAAAGCGAAAGGCCACCCCGTGGGCGCAACAGGAGCAGCCCAAGCCTACGAAATATTTTTGCAGCTTACTGGACAGGCGGATAAACGACAAGTGGACGACGTGGAAATTGGTTTAACCCACAATGTAGGCGGCTCCGGCGCCACCGCCACGGTGCACATTTATAAAAGGGGGTGAAAGGCGCATGGCTGAACAGCCTCAAAACTTCACCATTGAACAGTTCTATAGGTATGTGGGCCAGAAAAAATTGATGGGTGGAAAATGCCTAAACTGTGGGAAAATCCACTTGCCACCAAGACCCCTATGCGACAAGTGTTTGTCAACACGTTTTAAATGGGTTGAGCTTCCTCAAACAGGCATACTTTTAACATACACGATAATTCACGTGGCTCCAACCCAGTTCCAAGATATGGCGCCCTACGCGGTTGGCATAGTCCAACTGGAAAACGGCGTCAGAGTTCCGGGAATTATTAGGAAAACGTCTCTAGACAGCCTAAAGGTGGGCATGAAGCTAAAAGTGGAGTTTGAAGAAACACCGACCAGTCAAATGCAGCAGTGGCCCCATTGGCCAAGATACCACTTTGTTCCATGCTGAACAAACAGAGTAAGCACTTCTTCATCTGCTGCAGACCGTCTCAAGTGCAAGCCTCTGGATTAGTTTTGCTTTCAAGTTTCGGTTAAGGCTTCTTCAACTTCCTTTTGAAAGTTTTTCTTGTCTAGGAAGAAGGCGGTTACTGGTTTTCCGTTGACAGCGCAAATGGGCGCCTGCCCCCGCTTTTTCACTTCTTCTTGCTCCTCAAACATGTTTACTACGCGAACGGGAAGGTTTGGCGCGGCTTCGCTTAAGGCTGCTTTGATCTGTTCAGTAAAGTACATGCAGAAGGGGCACGACGGATCATAGAATATTAGGGCTTTACCCTTGTCTTCAGGCTGTGGAGTGAATTTGCCGGCTTTCGGCTGGTAGACGTATCCCTCTTTCAATGGATAGTAAAGCAGGAAGGGATTGTTTTCCACGGCTTTTTTGAATCCCATTTTCAAGTAGAACATGTTTTGGGGATAATAGCCAGGCACTCCAAAAGCCCATGTAACCAGAGCAGATGGCGGCGCGTCGCCAAAGTAGTGTTTCGGTTTTTTAGCATCCTCTATTAGAGCGTTTAGAAGGGCTTTTCCAACGCCTTGTTGCTGGTTCCGCCTTTCCGGAACAAATATGCACGTTATTTCCAGAACCTTATCCTCTAGTTTAGGCTGATACTGAATTAAGCCTGCTGGGGAATCGCCTAAAAAGGCAATTTTCGCAACGCCGCCAAACATTTCAAGGCTTTTCCTAGCCCATCTACGCTTCGCCTCAGCTCCCTCAACGAATGATGGGAAGTCGCGTCTCTCTGGCGGAATGCAAAGATATATCAGCGCATCAACATCTTCGAGTTCAACATCTTTTATTTTACAAAACTCCAAACTTCAACAACTCAAAAGGATAATTGCACTGCAGCACTATAAAACATTTGCCAAACGCCAATTTTGTTGTCGACCGAGGACTGTAAAAATGACGCTTCTCTACAGAATTTGTGTATTCCAAGACCTACTCACTAGGAACTAAAACTCGTGGCGTTTCATTTTCTCTTAGAAGTAGACCTACGCTGAAAAGGTTAGGGTGGCTTCATTTCAATTTCATAAAGGATGAAACGGTTTCCTTCGAAAATTTTTGTCGCATTTGGCGCTGTGGTTGGTGGGAAAAGCTTGTCAATTAAAATCATAACGTGCTCATATCGCCAAATTGCCGGCGAAAACATAAATGCGGTGTCTGTCCGGGTTAAGTATTCAACCCAGTAGCTGTAAAATGGATTAACAATTATCACCGACTTGGGAGGTATGTATTGTCTCATCTCCTCGATTTCATGGTAATCCTCCTCTCTTATTGTTGGCATTAAGGTTTTTGATGCGTCAACTGTTTGAATGATTATAGGTGAAAAGCATAGGAAAAGCGCTATCACGAAGAGTATGCTTTTGCTCTGAATTTTTGAAAAACCGTAACCTAACACGAAAGCTATTGTAATGAACTCCATATAGAGAAAACGCCATATCCACTCCAAAGGGATAAAGGGGGTTAGGAGCAGAAGCCCTACGACTGTAACTGGTGCAATAGCCAAAACAGCCTCTTTTTTGCCAGCCCTCCACTCATAAATCCACAAGGCAATCCCAAAAATTATGGCTGCCAAAACTGCCGCTCCACTCATGGGGTCTAGAAGGAAACGGCTTATGATTTCTGACGAAGTAAACGTTTGAGGTCTAAATCTGTAGAAGGGGGATAAAGCGAGGTCAAGAGCCTGATAATAATCCTTGAAAAAGAATGGAAGAAATATAGGCGCTACAATTATGAAGAAAAACGCCACAAATAACAGAATTTCAAGGTTTCTCATAACTTTTTTCTCGCCAGCCCAAAGCAGCCGGTAAACTATTGCGTATAAAACCAAAAATAGAAAAGCAACAAGGAAAACTATTGCGTGGGTGGCTCCAGTCAAAACCATAAAAGAAATCGCCATGATCAATGTGCGAATTCCTCCCTTCTCAGTCAGCATGCAGTGAAGATAGTATATGAAGCAGAAGAGGAAGAAAGTTCCCACAACCATCTTTAGATAACTGTTAATCAACAACAAATGCAGCGAGGAAAGAATACAGCTAAGCGAGGCTAAATACCCGGGAATCTGGGATTTCGTAACCTTCTTAACCCAGAAATAGAGGGGTGCTGCTGAAAACGCCGAGAAAAAGGCTGTCCCCACCTTTATTCCCAAGGTTAAGTTTCCGCCGAAAAGCAGCGTGAAAAGCGTGAAAATGTAGAGCGCAAGGGGTGGATCATCATACTTCAACTTTCCAGTCTCCAATATGCTTCTCACTTGAATAAGGTAGTAGGGTCCATCCACCCCATAAATCAGCACATATCTAGTTAAAATGTAAAGGTATAGGATAAACCCGAAAATTACGATCAAAACCAAATATAAGAGCTCAGATTTAAATAGGCTTTTTATTTCTATTACGGTCATCCTCCACCTAGCATTTCAGACTCTTTGCTTTAGGCGTCACATAGTTATTAGTTTTTGCTCTAATCATGAATTTGGCGTTTCTGAAAAGGGGAGATTTAGCGAGAAGGGTTTATTGAGTTTGGCTTGTTTGCCATTTTTCTTGCAAGAACTTGGGGATTTCTGACGAGTCTTTTGGTCCTACTAACACCTGCCATCCACTTAGTTCTTCTATTTCCCCGCTGAGGCGTGCCGCCTTGCCCGGTATGATGAGTTTTCTATGTTTTACCTTGTTTTCTATGCCAGAAGCCTTTAGGGCTTCTGCCACTTTTTCAGCGGTTATTTTTCTTCCGGCAACGGCGGGGTCTACGGCTAAGCCTTCAGAATCCACCACAAGCAAATAGGCGTTTATTTTTGCTGATTCGATGTCTGAAGCCACCGTGTAGTAGGTTAGGGCGAAGTTGGTTGTAAACATGACTGGCGAGTTTTCGTCCGGAGTGCCAAACACTTTCAAGCCTGGCTCAACTGCCACGGGTTTGCGGGGATCCGTGTAAATGTTGGCTCTCAGAATAACGTTTGGCAGCAGCGCCCACCCGTCTAGGCTGTGCATTATGAGGATGTCGGCGAACCTAACTATTAGCATGGATGCCAAATAGGCTTCCCGCCACTTCACGATTTCTGGGGCTAAGCCAGCGCTGTCAAGCCAAACAGTCATGGGAACGCCCATCAATGGAAAACCTAAAAGGTCGTCGCCACGTTTGCAGGCTGCCCGCCGTATCATAGTGAAATTGTTTAGGGTTTCAGCCAAACCATCGCCCGGAAACGTGCCAGGATCAAGCACAAGGTCTTGAACGCCGTACTCGACGAGGGTTTTAGCCAAAGACTTTAACATTTTGATGTTGCCCGGAGCAAAAACTGTTAAGGGGCAGTCATACATGAGGGCGAGTTCAGCCACATCCCGCCAATTATTCTCGGTAGCCGCATACAATAGGGGTCTAGCCTTCGGCGCAGCCATCAAACCGGCTTCTAGAACCGTTGGGTTAAGCGAGCACAGCACCATGGGAAGCTTCGTGTTTTCGGCTATTTTACGCACTGTTGCCTTAAACTTGTCAGGGTCGTTGGACGTTGAGCGGACTGCAATCATGTCCAATTTTAGAATTTGTCCAATGTACTCGTAGCGGAAATCTTCAACTTGTTTTACACGGCCTAGGATTTCGTCTTCCGGCATTTCATCTGTAACGTCTATGGCTATGGCTGTGGGGTTGAAGTAGGTGAGCTCGTGGCGGTACATCACCAGTTTTCCGCCAATTTTAACAGCCTTATCGCCGGCGCCGATGACAACCTCTTTCACGGCGGGTTCCAACATATCCTTAAGTTGTTTGTAGGCTTTTTCAAACTCCTTCTTTAAAAGTGGCTTGCATTTTTCGATGGGGACTTCGCGGTTCACAACTTTTGTGGCGAAAGCCATACAGTTTTCTTCGCCGCACTCCTTACAGTTCGTGCGGGGTAAAAGCTTGTAAACGTCTATTGGGCTAAGCTCCTTAACACCAACCTTACCTTCCCTTCCACTCATATCGGCTTAACCTCCATTTCCACGGTTTAGACTTTGGCCGCAACCCATTCAACGAGGCGTTCAGCATTGCCGGATTTGCCGCCCATCAGCTGGGCTATAACGTCTTTCACTGTTTTAACGGCTGCCGGATGCATCATCATGAACAAGTCCACACCAGCCAACAAAAGCGTCAAAGCCGTAACAACCTCCCATAGGGGTCCTCGAAGTTCACGAGGCTCCCATTCTGGAGCCATTTTCATCCAAGCTTCGCGGGCCGCCCAAGCGTTTGTTGTTCCGGAAGACATGGGGTGCGCCAGTTCAGGGTCTCCCATCAAAGCCGCCAGTCGGGCGCGCTCCATATTCGTGAAGGCGTAATCCAAACCATAGCCTAAAGCCGCCGTTGTCAAGTCCATTACTATGTCCTCTTTTGGCAGAAAATCGTATAAGCGGCGGTTCAGCTCCCGAGCGAGGTTTAAATCCATAGGCGTGAAGGCCAAAGCCACCTGCCCGCCCTTCTTGATGAACTTGGCGCACCGTTCCACATCCATGTCCCGCGTTACAGAGCTTATGAGAAAACGTTCGCCAGCGAAGGTTTCGCAAACTTCTTGGAAGACATCCGCATCCTTAACCGGGTCGCCGCATCCTCCGATGATTAAGGGTACGTCGACGGCTTGGGCAACAGCCTCAACCGTTTTAACAGCCTCTCTAGGCGAGGCATCTTTCACAAGCGGGTCAACGCTGATTAGATGGATTGTCACAAGGTCTGCGCCAAACTTGTCCACAGCCAGTTTAGCCCAAGCCGCCGGGTCGCCTAAAACATCCTTAACATGCATTTTTACGGCTTTAGCCAAAGGAACTTCCATGTCAAAAACGTCTAGGGATATGACTGGCGGGTGTGGCGTAGGCCTTTCAAAAGTGTAGAAGGCTGGGGCGGTTTCTCCGCCAATAACCACAGACTTGCCGCCTCTGCGTCCAAGCTTAACCTCAACAACCCTGCCCGGATAGGTTTCCACCGGCGGAACAAACTCCGCCTCCAATATCTGGGTTGGTTTAGCCTTAACTGGCGGTGCAACAGCCTTCGGCGGAGCAACCACCGGAGCCGCTACCGCGCCGGGCTGAAACCATATTTCTAGTTCGCCAGCCTCCAACTCAAAGTCTTCAAGCTCAACCTCTTGAAGCTTTGCCAAAAGCTCCAAAAGCCGCGAGTTCAGCTTTAAACCTAAAACAGTTTCGTCTTTCTCCTTCTTCTTTTCGGCCAAGCCTTTTTCACCTTGCCTAATTTTTCTCAGACTTTTCGCTTTTAACAGCCTTAATTATCACGCGTTTAGCGTAGATTTTGGCGTCCTTCAATATTATCTTGTATCCGCCGGCTGTTATGGGCAGAGTTGCCGCCGTGACAATAGGCGCCATTGCAGGTGCAGCCTCCTCTTTTGCTTCGGCTTCCGCTGGAACAGCCTCTGGAACCGCTACGGCCTCCTCTTTCCAACGTTCAACAACCGGGTGGCCTCGGGCTTTCAGAAAAACCCTCAACTCGTCAATGGTTTTGGCGTCTTCCTCAGTGGCGATTTTGTCCACAAGCTCTGCTGGAATGAAATTTTTACCCCGCTCCTTCACTTCTTTCGGCATCCAGACAACGCGTTTGTAGCCGCCGTCAGCCTGCAGGAACTTGGGAGACCGCATATACTCGATGGATATGCCGTGGAAACCGTCCACTTGCCGTCCGCCAGCCGTTGAATCCGCCAGTGTGGAGAAGGCCAGCCCGTTAACCGCCACGTCCTTATAGCCTCTGTGCACTATGCCGAAGCCGTCCACCTCTGGGATGTAGAAGGCAACTGCCTCGAAGCATCCGCAAGAAGTGTGCGGATAGCCGAAAGCCGTGTAAAGCCAAACCCGCGTTATTTCGCCCAAAGTCCTCTTTTTAACAGCTTCGTTTACGCCGGAATATTCGCCCTTCACCGGCTCTAAGAGTTCGCCCCTTTCAATTTCGAATATGGGACCTTTCGGGTCTATGTTGGCTGAAGCCCTAGCGTCAAACCAGCTTATAGCGCCACAGTTAGAGTACCGCTGGGGCGTTATCACACAGCAGTGGGTTGGCGCAAAGGACTGGCAAAGTATGCAGCCGTAAAACTTGTCCACTTCCTCGTCTTTTAAGCCTCTTGCCCTCGCGTCTCTAGCCTCGTAAATCTGCAGGGCTTGGGGGTAAAGCTCCTTGACCTTTTCTGGGTCGGTTATGAAGGTTATCTGCATCTTCTCGATTATCGGAAGTTCGCTCTTGAACAGCCTATGCAGAACCTTGCCAATATATTGAAAAGAGTTTAACCCTTTCTGGAAGGACTTCTTGCTAAGCCTAAGCCAAATGTCATAACGCTGGTTTAGGTGCATGAAACCCTCAATGTAGTTGCAGTAGGCGTGGATTCGCCTTTCAATAACGCCCTCCAGTTCCGGTTCAAGCTTGGCTCCCGCCACCTCAATGAGGATGCCGAACGGGTAGGATTTACCCTCCTCCATGTCCTTAATATCCGGCCCAATAATGGTTATTTTTCCATCCTCAACCTCTTCAGGCTTCTTCACCCTAGCCAGCTCAAATTTTTCTTTGATGTCTGGCCCGCCGAGCTCCACGTGCATGTCTTTTCTTCGAATGCGTTCGCCCTCGTAGATTACGCCTACATCGACGGGTATGTCTTGAAACATGCTCATTTTATTTTTCGCCTCCTTCAAACTTTTTCCATTATGACTTTAAGGTTTTTCACCCACTCCTCGTGGGAAAGATTTGGGAAAGACCAACTTGCGTGGGGATGGTAAACGTTATCCAAAGAAATAGTCTTCAAATGCTTGGCGAAGTGTTTCAAACCCGAAAGAATAGTCCACTCCATGTAATAGTAAAGCCCAACAAACAAGGCTAAGTCATGCTGGCCCTTACCATCTACACCGGTCCAGTTTGGGTCTACTAGACGGTTTCCAATGTCGACGGCCGGCATGAAGGCTGCCGGCTTGAAACCCCGCTTTGCAAATTCGCCTATCATGTGGGCTGTCGCCACTACGGGTATACTGGTCTTTTTTGCAAACTCTATGATGAAGTCTACAAGTTTTCCGCTGTTGAAGTCTATTTCAGCCGCTTGATGCCCAACTACCAATATTGGACGCTGAGCCCGCTTAATCATGGCAACAACGACTTCTGGCTTTGTTATAACCAAAGCCTTTTT
>CAZZMT010000012.1:0-36554 GCA_964655395.1 uncultured Candidatus Bathyarchaeia archaeon
TGAGGATTCAAAAATCCCCTTTACCACGAAAGTTTCGCCACTAATCTCCACAGCGTCACCGACATTAGCTCCAAAATAGCTGGTTAGATTCGAACTTATAAGAATGTAACCATTGTCGCCTTCAGATAGGTTTTCTCCAGCAGTTATATTCGTTGGCAATATTGGATAGTTAGCAATTATGGTGGCGTTAAGGCAAACGCCCATTATCGTATAAGCCGGTCTATAAACCGTGCGGCTCCCCCATGGAGTGTTTATGGTTTCTGAAATGTTTTCGCTTGAAGATGTTTCAAGGAATGGTATAACATTTTTTACTCCTTCTATGGAACGTATTTCATCCACTATGGTTTCGTCCACAAAAGTTTGACTAAATCCGCCGAAGAAACCTCCAGGTCTGAGGGTTTGCATTCCCCGGTTTGGAGTGGTGCTGCATTCTATTAGAGTTGCTGTTTTGTTAATTTCTTCTTGCATTGTGGTTATCGTTTTGGCGAAGTTTTCAGTTATTCTTTGCATGAACTCTTGATTTGCCATTATACCCGCAGGTATCGAAACCATAATTGCGATAGAAAAGCCTAAAGCCACAACAACCAAGAGTGTCCGAATTTTTCTCCTTGAAATATTTTTCAAAGCCCTTGACAGTGCACCCAAAGCCTTCACCGCTTGGCCCTTTTAAGCTTTGTTCAATGCGAAGGTCACGTCTAATATGAGGATTTTCCAAAATTATACCAAAATGTCGCCACAATTGCAACATGAAAATCAAATTCTAACATACATAAAAACGGGAAGACCGTTATCTTAGTTTCTTATATGCTGCTAAGGCTTTTCGATTATTGTTAATGTTAGGATGGCTATTTTCGTGACTTTTCCTTGTTCCAAGTCTACCCAAACCATTGCCCGTCCGGTTGTGTCTTTCTCCAGCATGATGATGGCTGTTGTCGCCTTTGTAACAACGGTGCCGTCTCCTTGGACAACTGTTTTGATTATTGGTTTAACGCATGTAATGTTGTATCCTTCGTTTAGAAGACTCTGCACGTCTGTGTCATTTTTAGCTATGGCAATTACGTTTTCCTTATATTCTTCGGTAACTTCAATGAAGCCGCCGTAACATGGTCCACGCATCCATCCGCGACGCATCAAAGGTTTTTCAGTTGCTGTAATGTTACCGTTGATCCACCCCATAAAGCCTAAACCTTTCCAGCCATGCGAGCTTTGAACACTTACACCACTGGTCGCTGGACATGCGCTAGCTGAAAGCGTGTTTAAAACTATGCCGCCCATGATTGCCGCTGCCACAACAACCAACAGCAATATTAACGCTTGCCTCTTGTCTATTTTCCATCACCTCCTCATCATAACCGGTGCGTGCGCCACGAGACGCAAACGCTGCATTTTATTAAAGGATTTTTCAGAATTTGACCAGAATATCCCCATAATCTCTCGAAAGACAAGAAAACACCTTTTAATTAACAAGTCAAACATAAATTAAATGGGCCCTTGGAGCGAAACAATGTCCACAAGCTCTCGCCACCTCAAATACTTGCTCGGCTGGTTAATAGCTGGTACTCGAGGGGGCTTGACAAGAGCAAAGATAATCCAAGCCTTAAGAGAATCCCCGCAAAACGCGAACCAGCTGGCGAACCTGCTTAAAATGGATTATAGAACCATAAGGCATCACCTTGAAGTCCTTGAGAAAAACATGCTTATAGTGTCTGCAGGTGAAGAGTATGGTAAAACATATTTCCTATCCCCAATTCTGGAGGAGAATTACGCCTTGTTTGAGGAAATTTTGAAGAAAGTTTGGAAAAAATAGAAAAGGAGGCGGAACAAATGAAGCATGAAATGAACCGAAACCCAAGAACTTGGCTACTACTAGTGCTTCTTCCCCTCTTAATAGTCGCAGCCATACTAGCCGCCATATGGGCAGCCTCAACCTTATGGTATCCAAGGTTTCCATGGCAGCCGCCAGAACACCCTCCCTACATTCCATGGGACATTGAATTTTTCTACATAGCGAAAACAGTTATCTCCACGATAAACGCGATCATTCTGGTCTTTCTAATATTCGTGTACATTGACATATACAGGAAAACCCGTTCAGAATTCACGGTGGGCCTTGTAATATTCTCAGCAACGCTCCTTCTTTACGCGTTAACCTCAAACCCCATAATGATAAGGGCCTTCGGCTTCAGACTCTTCGGTTTGGGACCATTTGCTTTACTGCCAGACCTCTTCACCCTCGCGGCTTTAATCGTTCTACTCTACCTCAGCATTAAATACTAACATTACATCAAAATGCACTGGCATGTAATTCACCGGCATGCAAGTTACCAATGTTAAGAGGCCTTAAAGGAGATATATGCCAAAAAGAATGTCACTCCAGAAAGAACGAACACGTAAGTGAAATTTAATGTTTGGGCGACGAATGGGCCTAGATAGGCTCCTAATGCGCTACCTAAACCAATAAGGGCGTCAAATAAACCTGCCTTTCCAGCTGGGATAAGCTCCATTGAAAGAGAAAGAGCATAAACATGATATAGGGCGTATGCGAAGCCCATTAGAGCTAAAACTGAAGCAAGCATAATCATTTCCTGAATGTTTAGAAGGGTGAATATTGCTAGAAGAAAGACAAGTCCGCTTCTGAACACTACAACCTTTTGCAAGCGCATTTTCCCCTCAAGGGCTTCAAGCCTTTTGCTTGCTAGAAAATAGGCCATCGCTCCTGCACTTGAGTTCAAAACGTAAAGGGCGTAAACCATGCTAGTGGCTAAACGCAGGTTTTGGGCCAAGAATATCGGTAACGGTGTAAACAGCGTGCTTGTGGCAAACGCAAAAAGCACTAAACCTCCACAGAAAAAAGCAGGATTTTCTTCTGCTAGGCTTCTGGAAACATGCAACCCGTCCAAAATTTTTGAAGCTATTGTTAAACCTCTGAAAGCGAAGTCTATGCTCTTTTCTATGCGTACCAGTCCCCGTTCAAAAATTAGCGGTGGGTCAGAAACTAAAAATAGGGATAGGGCAAAAGCCAAGAAATTTAAGCCGCTACACATTAACAAAGTTGTTCCCGAATTGAAACCTATAATGGAAACAAAAACACCTAAAATAAGTCCTATAAGCCAGCCTATTTCAGTCAATCCTTCATAAAGTGCAAATGATTTTTCCCAGTCTTCACGCGAGTAAAGTTCAGCTATTAGCACGTTTTTGGGGGGCTCGTGTGCAACATGAAAAACAGCCATAACCCCATAGAGAATTATAAACAAGCCTATATCTTTCGTAAAAGTAAATGAGTATAACAATGCCGATGACGTTAAAAAAGAGATTAAAATGTAACGCTTATACCTGCCTGTTTTATCGCAGATATAACCCCAGAAAAAGGATGCAGGAATAGTCAAAAAAGTGGCAATAGATGCCATCAAACCTACATCAAGCAGAGAACCGCCAATGCTAACCACATATAACGGAAGGAAAATGGAGAGCAAGTCGAAAGCCATCTCATGAAAGAAGAAGCCAACACGCCACATAGTCGAAACCACCTTAAAGCTTATACTCAAAGGAAATTTGCTTTAGCCTTTGACCCGCCTGGTATGCATAATTGTTGGTCACCAAAATTTGCAATATTATGACTTGTTTCAAGCTTCCTTTGGTTTTGAGACGTAAGCCCATATTACCACTAGGACTATTGCAAGAACCGCTCCGATTAACCCTGAAATGATATATCTCATTCTAAGGATTTCAGGCAGTATCTCCAAAAGTTTAGGAAGTATATACTCACCTGCAAAGTCGGCTATCATGCCTGCTATAAACCCTAAAATGGCTATAAAAGCTAAGATCTTAAACCTTCCAGCCATTTTTAACCCTGCCTAAGCAAAGGTTTTAAAGGCTTCCTTTTTAGATTTAACCTACAAAATTATGTCCATTATTAAGAAAGGCTTAGATTTATCTTTCAATGAAAGGCTAAACATTTAAAACTCCTCTAATATCTCAGTATACCTATGCATGTTTTATGCGTGTTAAAAATGCATAAGAGTTGACTTTTCCGATACTCTGTTTGAGGATGGTAATATGTCTGAAAGGTTTGTTAAAAGATGGGAAGGAAAGCATGCTGATCAACCATTAATCACGCGTATAAAGGAGACTGTTAGGCCGCCGCCTCCGTTGAAGCCGCGATATGGAACGTGCAAGAGTTTTCGCCAACGAATTGGCTGAAATAAGGAAAATGGAAAAATGATAATGAATGCTAGGCTTGCCCTTGAGCAAATAGCGCTAAGATTTCGAACAGTAACAGAACTTGGCGATGTTATAACAATTTTGGCGCCAGCTGTAGGCGTCCTAAAATCCATAAAGGTTGGGCTTTCAAGCTTTATGCCTGAAGCTGACCGGGAACTTAGCGAGATAGGCGACTTGCTAAGTGGCATAGTAATAGAGGCTGGACAAACGACAGGTCTAACCCTAAACTTTGAAGCGGCAAACGAGGATGCCCAAAGAATACTAACAGAAGCAGCAGCTGTAGCCGAACAAAGAATAAAAGAGAAGTTTTCAGAACTTCTGGCAGTGCTTCCAACGCCACCATCACCGGAAAAAATTCAAACACAAACATCTTAGCCTTCTGAAAAGCCTGCCTTTCATCTTTCTTTTACAAACATCATTGTTTGTTCACTTAATCCGTTTTTCAACGTTAAGTTTTTATCTGCGCCCTTATTATGCCGTCCAAAATAATGCATGGGCTGTATGCTGGAATTAGATTTAACGAGGAAGGTGCGATGGGTGTTCGGCTACTCTTCAATTGTCAGCCTGTTTGCCTTTGGCGCGGCGATCCTTTTAACCTTTAAACGTCCAAGGGTTAGGCTTCCTTTTAGGCAAGTTTACATACAACTGGATTATGGTTTAGCTCCGATTCTCTGGCTGTTCTTCTTGCTGCATCCGTCATAGACGTTAATTTTGTTGTTAGGGGGATTGTAGGATGCGAAAACATAAGGCCTACTCGATAATAATTCTCATATTGTCTCTGGCCTACATTTGCACATCCCTGGACTTTACAGGCTTTTTCGAATATATAGCTTTAAGAGTTGTCAAGAGGGCTGGAAGTTCGGGTAGAAGACTTTTCGTCTATCTCTTCCTGCTCACGTCTTTTCTAACCCTTTTCACAAGCAATGACGTTGTAATATTGACGATTACGCCGATAATCCTTTACACGTGCAGCAACGTAGCCATGTCTCCCGTTCCTTTCCTTTTTGCCCAGTTCTTCGCAGCCAACATCGCGGGAATGGGTCTTTATGTTGGAAACCCAACCAACATAGTTGTAGCTGACGCCTATGGGTTGTCATTCGCCGAATTTGCTCGATGGATGCTCATGCCAGCCGTTTCAGCCATGGCATCATGTCTTTTAATGCTTTGGCTAGTTTTCAGGCAAAAAGTGCCGGTTCAAATCGCTCCACCGCAAGTTGACCCACGTCAAGCCATCAAAGACCGAAAAGGCGCCGTGTTCGGCTTGGCTGTACTTGCAAGCGCCATAACAGTCATGAGTCTGCCGCAGACGTGGACTGGCCTCCAGCCATGGATGGTTGCCGCCGTATTTGCGTTAATAATGTTCGTTCATGATTTGCTGGTGGCGCGCTCCAAAATTCCGACGGTTTTAAAGAGAATGCCATGGAAAATAGCGCCTTTTCTAATAGGGCTTTTCGTCATAGTTGAAAGTTTAGCTTCTTCAAGTTGGACAGATATGTTGGCAGTCCAACTCTCAAAAGTTTCCACAAACATTGTTGTCGCAGTTTTCACCGTAGGCTTTTTGTCATCGCTGGCCGCTGGTCTAATGAACAACCATCCAATGACCATATTCTTCGTTAAAACCCTTCAAAACCCATCCTTTTCAGTCCCTCAAACCACCAAGTTCGGCGCTATGTTGGCGCTGGTGATTGGAAGCAACCTTGGAGCCAACTTCATGCTAACCGGAGCCCTTGCCGGATTAATGTGGGCTGAAATTCTCTCAAACAAAGGATGCTTCATACCATTTTCAGAATTCTCTAAACAAGGCTTAAAAACAATGCCCGTCGTCGTCGCGGCGGCATGCCTAACCTTGGTCGGCGTGTTAACGTTTACGTAGAGCATTATTCTTGGTGAAGATCTTCGGCGGATAATGTATAGAAGCTAGTCTTTTAATCCTCTGTTTTTGCGTTCTTGCATTGTTTTTTCCACCATGAGCTCAACCTGTTCTGGGGCTGTTCCAAGGTAGTTTCGTGGGTTTAACGTCTCGTCAATTTCCTTTTCGCTTAGCTTCGAGCTGACGGTTTTGTCTTCCAACAAGACTTTTTTGAAGGGGACTTTTTCAATTTCGCTTTTTATTGTCAGTTTTCTTAGCAGTTCGTGGGCTTCTTGGCGGCTTAAGCCCTTCTTTGTTAGGGCTATCATGACGGCTTCTGACATGGCGCGGCCTTGAGTTAGCTCTATGTTTTGGCGCATGCGTTCCTCGTTCACGTAAAGGTTTGCCACAATATTTGTCATTAACGCCAACATGTAATCTACAAGGATGCATGCCTCCGGAATTATGAAACGTTCAGCCGAAGACTGTGTTAAATCGCGTTCATGCCAAGTTACAACATTCTCCAACGCTGGGATGGTGAGGCTTCGCACTATGCGGGCTAAACCGCAAACGCGCTCGCATGTTTCCGGGTTCCGTTTATGAGGCATTGTGGAGCTGCCTACTTGCCTTTCAGCCTCGAAGGGTTCAGCCAGCTCACCAATCTCTGGCCTTTGAAGTTCACGGATTTCCGTTGCAAAATTTTCCAAGCTTGTGGCGATCAAAGCCAATAGGCATATTAGCTCGGCGTGGCGGTCTCTCTGCACAATTTGGGTGGAAATATCTGCGGGTTTTAAGCCCAGCCTCTGCATGACAAGCTCTTGGATTTTCATAGCGTGTTCGCCTAACCCGGCTTGGGTGCCAACGGCTCCACTCATTTTTCCCACGAGCACGCGTTCGCGGCATTGTCTAAGCCTTTGGATGTGGCGGGAGATCTCCCTCATCCAGACGGCGAACTTAAAGCCCAAAGTGATGGGTATGGCGTGCTGTCCATGGGTTCGCCCCATCATAAGCGTGTTCTTATAGCGCAGGGCTTTCTCCATCAAAACTTTTTCAAAATCGCTTAGGCGCCTCTCAATTATTTCTAAAGCCTCTTTCAGTTGGAGGGCTGTCGCCGTGTCCACAATATCATAGCTTGTGGCGCCCAAGTGCACATAGGCTCCGCTTGGCCCGCATACTTCCGCCAGCGCCCTTACAAGCGCCATAACATCATGTTTGATTTCCCGTTCAATCTCTTTTACGCGGGCAAGCTTAACCCGTTCAAGAGACGCTGCAGCCATAATCCTTTCAGCATCTTCCAACGGTATGTTGCCAACTTGGGCGTGCGCCCAAGCCAAGGCTGCCTCTACGTCTAACATTTTTTGAACACGGCTTTCCTCTTCGAAGATTCGCCTCATTTCAGGTGTGCCGTAACGTCCAGTATCTATTGGAAGGATTGGCAAATTTTCCGCCTCTCTAGAAGGATAGGGGTGTTGGAGATTAATGTTTTTCCCAGTTTCGGATAACCTGTTCCAGCTTCTTTATCTCCGGAATTATGTAGGCGTCCCAGCTTGAGAACTTGATAACGTTGTTCACATTTTTGTCGATTAAAACGGCTTTCATTTGGGCAAGCACCGCGCCAGCCAAATCCTCGAAAAGGCTGTCTCCAACGTGGACAGCTTCGCATGGTTCAACATTGAACCTTGAAAGCACTTTTGCGAAAATTTCCGGCTTAGGCTTTGAAACTCCAACCTCGTCGGCGTAAAACTGTTCATCTATAAACCTTGCCAAGCCAGCCTTTTCAAGCAAAACTTTGTTAAAGTTTCCGGGCCAAAAGACCACGTTGCCCACAACTGTGACTTTTAACCCAAACTCTCTTATGCGGCTAACTGTCTCCAAAACACCGTTCAACACGTAATTTTCAGGCCTACCATTCTTTACAGCGTTTAAAATTGCCCTTTCAACGGTTCCAGACTCTGTGCCGAGAAATTCTGCTACAAGTTTTAGGGCTGCTGGCACTATTTCAGAGTCGTTGAGGCCGCCAGCCCTTCTGATGGCTCTAACTAGCCTATAGCCCTCCATGATTTTGTCTTCTAAAATGTTTAGCTGTTCCTCTAAGAGTTTTGACAATTCCATGGCGATGTCTCGATAGAAAGCCCTAACAGACAACAGCGTGTCCCAAACATCAAAACTGACAAGTTTAATGCTTCTTGCATACATGTTTTCCCCGTCCGCTGCAGTTCCTTTAATCGACCATAAGGCTTTGTCTGGTTTAAATGGTTAAAACCACGAAATGTAAAAGTATGTTGTGTTTGCAAAGGCTGAATTTCAATGAAGGCTGTTGCAGCAGTCCTTGACAAGAAAGAGGAAAACGCCCCTAGAAAATTAGCCCCCATGCTTGATATTTTAGGACATCGAGGCGCAGACGCTTTTTGCATAGCTACTCCAAGCAACGCTGCTATAGAGGCTTCTTTGAAGAGGCTGCTGGTCCAAGAGTTTAAATCTTCAACAACCTTGGGACATGTTTTCCTAAAAGTGCTGGCTGAAGACAAGCCCAAACTGGCACAATTTAACAATTCGGCAATTCTTTTTGACGGAAGAATTTATAACACCGACATAGAAAGTCTAGAAGCCCTTTTCAGCGAAAAATTTCAAGCCCATGACGCTTCTGCCCTCGTTGAGGAGGCGATCAATAATTTTGATGGTTTCTTTGCCTTTTTAGCGGCTGAAAACGAGAGATTGGTGGTTGGCCGAGACGCTTTGGGCTTGTATCCCGTCTACTATGGAGAAAACAGCGAGTTATTCGCTGCGGCATCCGAGTGTAAAGCTCTTTGGAGGATAGGCATAACTGAGGCGAAATCTCTTCCGCCAGGACATTTGTTGATTGCGGATAGGAAAGGCTTCAAAACAAAACTTGTTAAAACACCGCAAAGACTTGTCAGTCCAATGTCTGAAGACGATGCCATGGAAAGGCTTCGGGGGCTCCTGCTGCAGTCGATGGCTGAAAGAACAGTTGGCTTAAACAAGGTTGCAGTGGCTTTTTCAGGAGGGTTAGACAGCAGTACAATCGCCTTTCTGGCCAAGAAAGCGGGCGTGGAAGTGCATTTGATCCATGTAAGCCTAGAAAACCAGCGTGAAACATTGCAGGCTGAAGAAGCGGCAAGCGTGCTCGACCTTCCCTTTCATAAATTTTTGTACAGCTCTGAAAATTTGGAGCATGTTCTCCCAAAAGTTTTATGGTGCATTGAAGACCATGAGCCTCTCAAAACAAGCATAGCTATACCAGTTTTTTGGACGGCTGAAAAGGCTGCAGAGCTCGGTTTTAGAATTCTCTTGGCTGGACAGGGAGCGGACGAGCTTTTCGGAGGTTATCGACGCTACCTAAACCTTTACACACGTTTTGGTGAAAGCGCCGCCGAGAAAGCCATGGTGTCTGATATTGCGAAAATGCACGAGCAAAACTTTGAGCGAGACTTTAAAGCCTGCAGTTTCCACAATATTGAACTCCGCTTGCCCTTAGTCTCTTACCCACTTGTGGAATTTGCCCTAAGCCTACCTTTAAACTTCAAAATAGTTTCTAAAAACGATGCTCTCAGAAAGTTTGTGCTTAGAAAAACGGCGGAAAAACTTGGATTGCCAAAACAAATAGTTTACAAGCCTAAGAAAGCTGTGCAATACGCTACTGGGGTGGATAAAGCCCTCAAAAAATTGGCTAAGCGCCAAAATCTGCCAGTTAGACAGTATTTGCAGAGAATTTTTAAGAACGTTTGCTGTTTTTAAAAATGGAAAAGAGAAAGGGTTCGGGAGGATCACTCGATTACTTGGATGGCTCCTTCTGGACATTGGGCTTCGCAGGCTCGGCAAACGAGGCATTCTTCAACTTTCACGGGGACAGATTTCCCCTCTTTTACTTCGTAAACGCCAACCGGGCATGTGTCGACGCATGTTCCACATCCGGTGCACTTGTGGTTGTCAATTACTATTTTTACCATTTTCCTCCTCCTCTTTAGGCTAGATTTGATTCAAGTTTAACGAGCAGAATAAAAACTTTTAGGTTTGCTAGCGAGATTCTTCACGTAGTCTCAGCAGAATCCCATCAATTGTTGTTTCAGCTTTCTCCTTTCTACGCTGATAGTCTGCAAGAAGCTTGCGGTATGCCTCTAAAGTTATTTCGCCCCGTCTGTGTCGGCTCTCTACACTGCGGATGCCCTCTTCAACCTCGTTAATTTCCGTTTCTGCAACTTCTAGTTGACGCATCAAATCCGCGTAGCGTCCACCAGCAGACCTTAGCTTCCCTTTGAGCTCGTTTAGGTTACGGTCTACTGTTGCGAGGCGGATTTCCAAAGTCTTCTTTTGAACTTTATATCTTTGTCGAGGAATTCTTCCCTTGCTCACAGCGGTTTCAAGCGACTTTATTTCGGTGAGAATCTTCCTTTTCTCCTCGTAAGTGTTAACAAAGGACGTTAACATTTCAGGAGTCACCTTCACAGCCACTTTTGGAACCGCAACGGCCACAGCCTTTGCCGGAGCCTTAACCTTTTTCCATGCGGCTATTAGGGCGCATGCAAAAGTTGCTAAAGCCCAAGTCCACAATGTTGGACGGAAAGAAAGCCAAAGAACACTGTAAGTGTAGGAAACGCTCACTGTTAAGGTGTCCAGTAAAAGCGCACCTTGCTTGTGCAATACAACTCTCTCTTGAAAAACATCCCTAACAACTCCATAGGTCACGTCTGTGGATGAGCTAATGCAGCTTAAATCTAGTATTTTTGCCCCTTCTGGAAATGTGAGCGTTATCCATGCATCTTTAATGTAGTATTTGACGTTTTGAAACATTTGTAGGGGAATCGTTTCGCCGCCCTGTTGACTTTTTGAAAGGAAGCTGCTGGGAAGCTTGTACTTCACAATAAATCTTGCGGATTCTCCGCTTTTAAGGGCCAAAGTTCTCCCAGCAAAAGTAAGCGTCACATCATAACAGTTTGTTTTTGCATCAACCAACTGGGGCTTCGTGCCTTTCCTTCCAAACTCATCCTCAACTGTTGGGTCAGAAGCATTTGGCAGAAGAACAACTTGTATGGAGGATATTTCTTGTGGCGACTGGTTTTTAATGTAGTAGCTGTCTGAGACTGTGATTTCTCCTGTAGGGCTTATGCTGATTTCTCGCCTAAACTCTTCCACGGTGAAAAGCTGTATCTCTTTAGTTGTCAGTGTAAAAGTTACCGTGGCCTCTTCATAACGGAACGACTGCAGTTCTATACCGTTTGCATAGTTAAACGAGGGCACCGTGCCTGAAACATATTTCGCGTTTGAAGGCAAAACCAGTGAAGCGTTGCACGATGAGGCTTTCACAGTTAGGCTTGGGTAAGCTGGAAAATCCAAAGTGAATAGACTCGTGTTTGTCGCGCTTTGACTCAGAAGCTTATGCGAGAGTAGAAAGTAAACACTGAAGATGCCCTTGTCTGGTGGCGGATTAAGGACCACGGAGACACCATAAAAGCCCATGCGCCCATTTAAAGACACACCAACTGTAACATTGTATCTCTGGGCTGGACTAACTGTTGAGAAAGCTAAACACTTCAAAACGTATCCGCCATAACGATACGGAAAGCCTATCAGAAAGTCGGTGGGTGGTGTACCCTCCACCTTTATTGTGTCGTTTATTAAAACGTAGCCGTTGGCGAGAACCTCCACCTTGTGATTGATCCACTCCACAGTGTAACTGTTTTCCGCTTGGACATTTTTCACGTAAAGCATGTTTAAAACCAAAATCAGATGAACAGCAACGCAGACGGCAAATGAAAGTTTCCTTTTCAATGGTTCTCCTCCGTGTTTTGAAAGTCTGACTTTCTAGAATATTCAAAAGACCTATTTATTTACTTTTACAGTTTTGGAAGAACTTTTAAGGTTTCCCGGCTGTAAAAGGACACGGTCAGACACTTTTTCAAGTTTGAAAATGAAGACGTTTCTGAGTTTTCCATGAACGTCGTACTGTTTTTCTATTTCTACTGAAACAACGTTGTACTGTCCAAGGAACATGTATTTTCCCGGCGCTTTCTTTTCGAAGACGAAAATTGGAAAACGCTTCTCCATCTGCATTTTTAAGGCTAGGTTTCCCCTCGTCATTTGCTGGTCGCCAATTCGTCCCTCGCCAGTGTACAGGAGTCTTTCACCTTCAAACCTATCGTTGTAGGGGTTTTCAATGCTTTCCTCCGGAGTTTTATTCAAAAAAGTTGTTAGGACAACGTGGTTAATACCTGTTCTTAGGCTTCCACTGTACCTTATCCCCCGCCTTGTGCAAACGTTAAAGATTCTTGAAATTTCCCGATTGCTAAAAACGTCGCCAGCCTTTAACAGCATAAGCCTCCATTAACAAATCGCGTTTAGCACAATTTAAATCCTCGCAGCCAAATAGGCATTAGATTACGCACTGCCAAATACACATTTAGGGAATGGTTTACTTGCCATACGACCCTGTTGAAAGGCATTTAGCCATCGAAAAACTGGTGACCCGCCTAAGCCCAGATGGCCAGGAAAGGAAATACTACCGTATAAGGCCTGCAAGGTGGTATGGCGGGATTGTTACGGCGGATTGTGTTGGCTGCGGGTTGCTGTGCCGTTTCTGTTGGGTATCAGATGTTGTTGCCAGCCGCCCCGCCGATGTTGGCAAGTTTTACACACCGAGACAGATTGCTGAAAGTCTAGTCTCTCTTGCAATGAAATGTAGGTTGGATTTGCTTAGAATCAGCGGCGGCGAACCCACTATTGGAAAAGAGCATCTGCTGGCTGTCTTAGAAGCTTTGAAAGGGAAAGGATATCGCTTTATTCTTGAGACAAATGGTATACCCATAGCTTACGATGAGGGCTACGCTGAAAGATTGGCAAAATACGACTTTTTGCATGTGAGGGTTTCACTTAAAGGATGCAGCGAAGGGGAATTCGTGAAGTTGACGGGCGCCAAGCCTGAAGGGTTTAGGCTTCAGCTTAAAGCTCTTCAGAGGCTTGTAGACGCTGGAGTGAGCTGCCACCCATCCGTGATGGCTTCTTTCTCTACAAGGAAAAGCCTCCAATCGCTAGTAGAGAGGTTAAACAAAATAAGTCCTAAAATGGCAGAGGAGATTGAAATTGAAGAGCTTATTTTGTATCCGCATGTGGTTCGGAGATTGCAAAAATATGGTTTAAAGTATTATACTGGTTATGCTCCGGAAAATGTGCCTCCAGAACAAATTTAAATTAGTCCGCCACGCTTTAGGTAGTAGTTTTCCTCTTTTTTGGGGCCGAAGCTTCTTACACCTTTCTCTTTGAGCTGTTTTCTGAGTTGGGCGGCATATTCATTGCTTATTTCGCCTCGCTTCTCCATGTAGGCTATTATTTCTTCGGCTTGTTCCTCCGTGTCGCAGCGGCGTAAAAAGTCTATAACGTCGGGGTCATAGCCCGCGAACGGGTCCACACGATTTCTCTTTTTTCCGGAAGCTGTTCTTTCGCCTTCTTCCATGTCTATGCGGATGGAGTTTATTGAAACCTTGTTTTCGCCGAGCTCCATTTCTCTAGCCAAGTTTGGAAAAAGTTTCTTGAAGGTTTCCTTGTCGAATTCCACATCATTACCTTCAAATAGCTCTATTTTATCAAAATGCTTTCCTAGTATTTAAACGTCTGGTAGAGGTGGCTTCTCTAGAATGGAACAAATCTTTGGGTTGGGTTTTTTGAAAGAACCGTTTCCAAATTGTGAACCGTAAGCCCAGAAACATTGTCTCCGTAAATCTCGCATTTCTCTTCAGCCCCATACTCGGCTGGATTTCTAATGGTTATTTCTGCCTCTTCGTTAGATGGCAGCTTTACTAGTACGCGGTAGACGCGTCGCCATTCACCGCCCTTGGTTATGGTAGTCCACCCCTTCTCAAGTATTTTGATGTTAGCCCGTTCCAGTAAAGCCAAAATTTCTTCTGGTTGATCATGGTAAACGTTTATGTCTATGTCGCTTTTGTAATGGATGGTGCCTCTCCAAACGCTTCCAACAAGCACTGGACTATACCTTTCGAGGATTTTCATGAGTTTTAAGGCTTCTCTCCTCATTTGGACTAGTCGTTCTTGACGTGTTGCGCCTTCGTTTTCTTCGGCTATTTTGTCCAGCTCCATTGCCACTTCAAGGTTTGTTGGCAAAACGTTCACGCCTAGGATTTCAGCCGCCTTGAGTTTCGCCTGTTTATATTCTTTTTCAACGCCTAAATAGAGGAGGTTGGCGGCTTCCCTTGCAACTTTTCTCCGAATTTCCATGCTTGTTAAGGAGCCCAAAACAACCATTTTAGCGTTTTATTACCCGTTCATAAAGTTCTATGGTTTTTTCGGCTATTTTGTCCCATGTGAACTCGTTTAGAACGCGGCGTCTACCGTTTTTGCCAAGCCACTTTTTCTTTTCAGGGCTTTCTAGAGCGCTTACTACGCCCCATGCTATGTCGGCTGGATTGCTTGGATTTATATGGTAGCCGCACTGTTCCTCACCGCATGGAATAACTACTTCGCGCATTCCGCTCACGCCAGCCGCACCTACAACAACTGGACGTTCCATGCTCATGGCTTCAAGCGCGACTATTCCGAATGGCTCGTATAGGCTGGGGAAAACCGCCACGTCGCATGCTGCATAGTGAACGATGCGCTCTTCCTCTGGGAGAAACTGGAAGTTAAACTTCACGGCGTCTTGGAGCTTCATCATCCGGACAAGGTTGACAAGATAGTCCTGCAAGTCGCCTAAACCAACAATAACCAGCTTGGCGTTTGGAATCTTCTGCAGTATGTGGGGCATAGCCATAACAAGTTTGTCGACGCCTTTCACGCCTACAAGCCTTCCTATGAATAGAATCATGGGGTCTTCGGGCTTTATGCCGTAAAACTCTCTGACGCGCTCTATTTGATCTTGGCTTACGGTTTGGGGGTCATATTTCTGGGGGTCAACGCCGTTATAGCAAACCTCTATCTTTTCTTTCGGGAAGCCAAGCTTTATCAGCTCGTCTTTCATGGCGTATGAAACCGTTATAATCATGTCTGCATTTTTTGCTCCGCGGAGTTCAATATTGCTGACCACTTCTGAACCGTTTCCAAGGGTTCGCCCCTTCTCTGTGGAGTGGACATGGAAAACCAGCGGTAGGCCCGTCTCTTTTTTGATGGTTATGCCTGCTATAACTGAAAGCCAGTCGTGGGCTACTACAACGTCAAACTTGAAGCCTTCTTTGGCTATAAGCTCGTTAACAAGCTTTGAGGCGCTCAAATAATTGTAAACCAAAATTTTTGAGAAAAGCTGGATGCCCCTACCCCACTTTTTAACGTCTTCAGCCACCACATCTGGCAACGAATCCGAAATGTCAATATGCAGTGGTCTATGGATTTCTATACCCCGCCAAATTTCCCTTGTTGGGAGGCTGCCCTCGTCATCATTCATTGTGAAAACGGTTACGTCGTGGTCCATTAAGACGAATCGTCGCGTAATTTCAGCCGCGTACGTGCCTAGACCACCAACAATTTTCGGCGGATACTCGTAGACAAGCACAGCCATCTTCATAATTTTCCCGTTTCCGGTCTTTTTTAGGATTGCAGACTTATTTGCGTTATTTCATTTCAAATATATAAAGTAGGCGAGCATTTATCAACATAAGCCATGGCCGTCACGCTTGTTTCGCTTTAAAAATATGGGAGACGTGCCAGTGATGTGGTGGGTGCCGGGGGCGACTCGTTGAAGGAGGAAGATGAAGAATTTGTTAAGATTTTTGGAGCCACTTGTTTATCAGCTGATCCAGCCTTTCGCTTTTAGGCCTTTTTCTTCTTGAAACGGACGGGTAGCCTCCAACTATTTCGTGGGCTTTTAAGGCAAGGGCGTCAGCCTCTCCTTTTTGGAAGTTTCGCCATGCAAGATTGTGCTTAAAATTTGATGGCTTTATCCATTCTGGAGAGAAGTTTTCCAAATCGTTTGGTTTTAGGCAGATACAAACAGCGTCTAATTCGCGGTGCAGGCTTAGGGGGCATGTGAAAACTCTTCCGGCATCCATCCTGTTTTCAACACGCACGGTTTCAGCGTTTATGTTTCCATAAATTTTCGGGAGAACATTTATGTTCACATATTCAACAGTGGCGTAGGCTAAGTCTAGTGGATGCGCCCTACTTAGGGCTTTTTCGGAAATGGCCTCTTCATGGATGTGAACGTGGCATCCGTTTCCAGACCACTTCACATAAACGGAGTCCTTCACGCCCTCGCTTTCGAGGAAGGCGACTATCTGCTTGGCGACAGCTATGGTTTTCTGCCAGTTTTGAAGTGTGCTGTCAACATCCCAAGTAGGCGTGCAGCGAACCACATTTGCAGGGGTATAAACGTCTTCCACAGTGTTTACTGAGCGGTATTTGTTGGCTGATGCGTAAATTGTTCTTACTTGAAAGTTCATTTTCTTCAGAAGTTCTTGTAAGTCGGCTGTCCCGCTAACCGCCAGCGGTTTACCCTTAAAATATCTTCGGAAAATAAGTTCGCCCTTCTCGTTTATACAGTGGGCTGCAACCCATCTTCCGACGCAGAAGGCTGCTATCTCTTTTTGCACATCCACCCTAGAATAGTGTTCACGGATTAGGCTCTGGCTGTTCAAGCTCCCTCTTCTCCGCTGCCTTTTGGATTTTCTCCATAACTCTTCTGGGCAGGGCTATGTCTTCTTTTCGTTCTTCCACTGGTCCAAGAATGACCAGCCCTTTTCCATGCTCAATGGCTATTTCATGCATTTGGAGGCTGTGTGGGGTCTGCCGCATTTTCTCTACAAGAATGTACCGCCTCAAAACACCGTTGCGGACGAAACGCCTAAACCTTATTATGCCATCGGCTATGTGTTCAACGCCCCAGCCGAAAGCCTCCGAAGTGGTTATGGCGTACTGTGAGGTCGCCAAAATAGTGAAGTCCCATTTCGCCAAAACCTTCTTCACAAAGTACGAGTGGCGTCGTGCCATGGCTGGCTTGTCAAGCCAAAAAGCCGAAAGCGAATCAATCACCAGTCGGGCTCTTCCATAGCCCAGCACCTTCTTCGCCTCAATAACCTTGTTTACAAGCTCCTCAACCGTCAACGCCTTAATAGTCCACTGGTCCTCCGTCCCCATCAAGGCGTCGATCAATATGAATTTCCCATCTTTTACGGCGGAAGCAAAGTCAAAGCCAAACTGTCCAGCCTGCGTTATAATGGATTCACGGCTTTCTTCGGTTGTCACGTAAATACACTTGTCCCCGTCGGCTATGCCCTGCGCTATAAAATGGATGCATAAAATGGTTTTCCCTGTTCCCGGCTCGCCAGTAACGGCTATACAGAAGCCTCTGGGAATCCCACCTGCAAGCATCTTATCGAGGGCTGCCACCCCGGTTGAAAGTCTTTCCACAGGCAAGCCTAACCCTTCAACAATAATTTAGGAAGGTGCCCTTCTATAAGGCGTTTGTTGAGCCCTTAAAACTGGGTTAACTTTTTAATTTAACAAATTATGCAACCAAAGGGTAGCGAAAACTTGAAAAACCCACAACTCAAAATAAGGTGTTTGAGGGCGCCCTTTGAGTCTATCTCCAATTAAAAGGCTTGTCCTCGAAACTGTTTGGATGTCAGGCAAGCCTGTAAAACCTGCAGAAGTAGCCGGGGAAATAGGGTTAAGCTTTCCAACAGTGATGATGCACATGATAGGATTGACAAAAATGGGCTACTTGGAGACTTTTGGAAAAGGATACTATGCGATTACGAAAAAGGGGCGAGAAGCTTTAGGTCTGCCTGAAATAGACGGAGAAAAAGCCGAACAGATATTGGCTTATTTGCCCATGGAAAAAGCCTTCTACTTTTATACGGACATTGGGAAACCTTTAGGCATATTTGCCTCCAGCCTAAGTGATTTCTGCGAAAAAATCCAGAAAATCGACAATGTCTCCATAGAGTTTCACTTGTACCGCGGCGACTTCGAAGCATGGTTTAATGGAATCGGCGATGTGGAGTTGGCTAGAAAAACTGCCCTACTTAGAGAGAGGAAACTTTCCGGGGAGGAGCTTCGGAAAAAGCTCTACGAAATTGTCAAGAACCGCTGCGAAGAGCTTGCAAAGCTAAAGCGGCAGCCTACAGCCACGCTTAGATAGGTGTGAACCTTTCTTTAAGTCTCTCGATAATTTGCGGCAAGGTTGTGTATTCCATAGATTCAACGCCTAAACGAGCTGGCTCAAACTCCCCCATACGCCTAAGCATGGCGGCCAACTTTAAGGCTTCCTTTCTCGCCAGCTCAAAGGCTGGATCTGCAAAGAGGTCCGCTATCATGGGCTTGCCTTCATCGTCGCTCGCTATTGCTCCATTTGAAACTTGAAGCCCTAAAGCCACAAGCCTTGGTGGACCGTCGAAAAGCGTGCATCGAGCGTCCTTTAATCCAACAGGCATTATGGGTCCCCAGTGGCTTCCCCTCATCCAGCCTGCCACGAGATAGCTGTGCATGAAGGGCGCAAGGATTTCGCCGACAGCTGGCAAACCATGCTGAGCCCGTACAATTAAGACGGGATCATCCTTACCAACGTATTTGCCAGCGATCAACGAAAGCTTGGTCACGCTGCCAGAAGCGCATATCATGTTGTCTCTGGCACGCCAGACTCTCGAGACTATGTAGCGTTCAACAGTGCCGATTAACGCTATAAGCTCGTACATTTCCTCTGGACATTTTAGGACAACTTTCTTCCCTTCTTGAGTGTCCACAACCTCGAACTTGAAGCCTCCAGCCATGTTTGGATCTATCACAAGCCCAGCCGTGTTCATGGGATCTGCGAAAATTCGGAAAAGCGGCAAGTTGAAGCTTCCAGCTGAAGTTTTATCTGCTGCAAAAACCACTATCGGGTCTGATTTGCGCTCTTCAATTTCCATCTCCGCCACGCCTGGGCCAAGGCCTCGCACTGTACCGCTGAAGGCGTTTTTGAGCAAGTCTTGTCCAGCCCCGTAGAGCTTAAGCTGTAAGGCTTTGTTGGCGGCTTCTTGAAAAGTGTTCCATGCAAGCTTGTGGATTTCCGGGTTAGATTCGCCTTTCGTGTGTACCATTAAAAGCTGTAGGTCGTCTCCGACATTAAAAACGTAGTAGCTGTTTATTAAGCCGTCTTCCTTCGCCCTCTCAAGGTTTTTTTCAGCTATATCCAACAACGGCTTTGGGACAACATGGTGACCAGCAAGGGAGCCCACATCACATTTAATAACGGAAATCGTGGTTTTACCAGCCATGAAATATCACTCTGTTAAAGCGGACACAGTTAAAGGGTTTAAGGCTTAGCTTTTAAAAAGTTTCCCAAAGAAATAGGAAATAGTCAACATAAACCACCCGTAGTGATGATATGAGCGAGCTGAGAGTAATCTCCGTAAAAATTCCAGAAGAAGTTTACCAAGAACTAGCCCTTCGGGTTCCAGAAGGCGAAAGAAGCAACTTCATAAGAGACGCCATAATAGAAAAACTTCAGAGGACTCCTAAACCAGACAAAATTCTTGAAATTGAGAAAAGGCTGGAAAAGCTTGAAGCCGAATTCTCCCAGATAAGAAGGTACCTCGCAGACTTGGAGCTCCTAACCTATGAAAGGGGCAAAGCAAACCCCCACAGCTTCTGCCTAGACGAAATAGACCACAAAATAGTGGACTACTTAATCCACTACAAAGGCGCCACAACCCCAGAACTGGCCGAATACCTAAAAACAAACCGCTGGCTAGTCCTAAACAGGCTAAAAAGGTTAATGAAAAACTCCAAGAAACAGCTGGGCAAACCAATAATAGAATACTATCCAGGCGAAAAGGCCGGCAAGAAAAAAGCATGGTGGATAAACGAGGAACTCATAGAAATCTAACAGCAACAATTAATTCCGCCGAAAGCCCTAACTATCTCGGGCCCGTAGCCCAGCATGGATTAAGGCGCCGGCCTCCGGAGCCGGAGAACCGGGGTTCAAATCCCCGCGGGCCCGCTGAAAATAAAAATTTATTATGCATTATTTATTCAGAACAACCACCAGACAACACATATTAAAACGCAGTAAAATGCAGTAATAGTAAAATTACGCTTCTCTCCGTCAATTCAGTGCGCGTAAATCAAGAACGTGGACAACTATGAAAAGCAGACAAAATAGGGGCGCTACTTTTGAGATTTGATGTTTTAGGTTCGGAACTTTTATATGAAAGCTCGGATTTTAACAAATAGGTCTGATGTATTATGGTTAAGGCTTACTTCCACCTTGAGATGAAGTTGCGGAGAATATTCAAGCCTTCATGGATCAAAGACCATAAGACTTCAATTAAACGTATATCTGAAAGCGAACGGCTGGATTGAGAAAATGGGATGGATAGAAAAAATTCAGAAAAAACCTGCTCCACTTTTTGCGCCTTCCTACGGTCCCCTAAGCGGAATAAGAGTGCTATCTGCCTCATCAATTATTGCAGCGCCATTTATAGGCACATTATTGGCAGACTGCGGCGCCGAACTCATCCATATTGAACGGGTCGGTGGAGAAACATGGCGGTACGTGCTTCCATACTTGGAGGCGGACGGCAAAAAAATTGGAGCCGAATATGCTTGCAGCGTTAGAAACAGAATCACCATAGCCTTAAACCTCGACTCCAAAGAGGGCAAAGAAATTTTCTATGGCTTGATAAGGCAGTCAGACATTTTTATTGAAAACCTTGTTTGGCTCAAAGAAAAGTTCGGGATATCAGACGAGGAAATGTTAAGGGTGAATCCCAAAATAGTGATAGTGCATGTAAGTGGGTTTGGAAAACCAGAATTTGGCGGCGATCCCGAAAAATGCAACATGGCAAGCTATGACCTCATAGCTCAAGCCTATTCAGGATGGAACAGAGCCTTTATGGCTCCTAAGGATGAAGTTATGAGAATACCCTACTACACTGGGGATTATGTTACAGCTCTCTTCGGAGCAGTTGGAGCGCTGGCGGCTTACATACATGCCCAGAAAACCGGAAAGGGACAAGTGGTAGACGTTGCACAGTTTGAAGCCATAGCACGAATACTAGAATTCTATTATGGCTTATACTATAATTTGGGGGGCTACATGGATTGGCGCGGATATGAAAAGAAGCATCCACACACCCAACCGTTTGGGCTATATAAAGCCAAGGACGGATGGATCGCCCTAGGAGCCGTCGGCCCAGCTGTTTACAGAAGGTTCCTAGAAGCGTTAGCCCAAGCAACAGGTATAAACCCGGACGATTTTCCCTACGAAGAATGTCAATCACATGAAACGCCTAAGGGCGCTAAGTTAGATGAAATAGTCACGAAGTTTATAGCGGAAAGGACGAGGGATGAACTGGAAAAGTACTTTTCCAAGTGGCGGATCCCATGCTCCAGAGTTTCAACGCCCGAAGATGTGCTTCGTGATAATCATTGGCTTCAACGTGGAGACATAATAGAAGTTCTGGAGGCGACAACTGGAAAAAAGATAAAGCAAATGGGAGTGGTTCCAAAATTCTCGATGACTCCTGGAAAAGTGTGGAGAGGAGTACCGAGGATCGGTGAAGACACTGTTAGAGTTCTTAAAGAACTGTTGGAGTTCAGCGACGAAAGAATAGTCGAACTAAAAAGGAAAGGAATAATAGATTTTCCAGAGCAAAGCTAACGCAACTTCTCTTAATATTTATCTTTTTAACAAATTTTAGAGGAAAGCCTAAATCACCACGCTTCTATTAATTGAGAATGTCTAATGCATAAAGGCTCTTTGAATTATTTTATGAATTATTTTAACCTTGAAACCGCTTTAAGCGCATGCAGAGAAACATCAACAATCAAACATCGTATCCCGTTTCCACATACGCAGCGCGCGAGTAGCTTCCTGGACATGTAAGCATGAAGGCGAATGGACGCTTAACAAGTTGTGTTAAGATTGGGGTGTGTGGAATCCATGCGTGTGGTATGGTGATCACTACTGGCTTATCAAAAACGTAGACTTCTCGTTCGGATCCGAACCAGAACTCAACGGAGGCCCCGAGGTCATATATGTTTTCAGGGTCAAGGCTCAACGCTAGCAATAATTCTGGTTCTGGGTGTACATGTGCCAGCCTAGGCGACATCCATGTGCCCGTGGTTTTGAGAAACTCCCATGAAAAGCTTATGTTCACGCCTTCAAGATCTTCAGGGTGCATCTGCAAGATCTGGTATGATTCTCCTGGACCTATTGCGCGTAAATCCATAACGCCTCTTTCATCTATGCTTATTGGCCCTTCGCGGAGATATCCTTCATAAGCTGATTTTGAGGTCATCAGCTGCTTGACAAAACGGGCATATTTTAAATTGTCGGACGGTTTCCTACAGTATTTTTTAAGTTGAGCAGCGTATTCCAGTCCGTCGGCTAGAGCAATATTGATTATTGCTGAATCCACACTGTTTATCCTTACAGGACCGTGAGGCACCCCTTTAGGAACAATTATCACAGAGGGTTTGGTTACAGAATATTCCTCCCCGTCCTCTCCAATCGTAATGAATATTTCAGCTCCTAAGTCAAGTATGTCTTCGGGATTTGTTCCTGCAAAGATTAGCAATTCATTATATGGATGAACTACCATTCTGTCTTCGCTTGTTGGATGAAGGGTCAGGGGCTTTTGGATGTATCCAATGTAAAAGTGACCGGGGTACCCCTCTAAATGCTTAGATTCCATCCAGAAAATTTTTTCTTCTTGGGGAAACAGGCCATCAGGTCCTTGACGTAGAATTAGTGGTTTTATAAAGCGTCTATATTTAAAGCTCATAATTAACTCCACACGCCCTTTTTAATGCAGTATTATCTACAACACTTAATATTTTTGTTGCTTTCACGCTTTTTCACATGCTTTGTCTGAATTAATTAGGTAAGCATAACATTACGGAGGAATAATAGCATCCTTGTTAAAATTAAACTACTTGAGAAAACGTGAGGTCAGCAACCTACATAAGTAATAAATTATATTGCGTTCAATAGTTCATGGTGAAAGGTGAAAAATATGGAATATTTTGGATATGCTGGCAAAATACTTAGAATAAACCTGAACACCAAAAATTTCGTTGTTGAGCCATTGAAGAAAGAGTTCATCAAACTATTTATCGGCGGCCGTGGATTCGGCATTAAAATTCTCTGGGACGAACTTCCCATAGGGATTGACCCATTGAGTCCAGAAAATAAGCTGGTTTTCTCTGTTGGACCTTTAACCGGCACTAAGGTTCAATCTGCGTCTCGATGGGTGGTGCAGTTTAAATCTCCCTTAACTGGCATATACTGTAGAAGCGTTGGCGGAGGCTTCTTTGGAGCTGAACTCAAGTTTGCGGGTTATGACGCAATAATTGTGGAGGGTCGAGCTGAGAAACCAACCTATGTATGGATAAACGATGATAACGTGGAATTCAGAGACGCATCTCGAGTATGGGGGCTAAATACTTGGGCAACCAAAGAAATCCTTCAAGAAGAGACAGATAAACGGGCAAGAATGGTGACAATCGGACCTGCTGGAGAAAGACTCGTCAGAATATCCGCCATAATGACTGACGATTCAAGGGCTGCTGCACGAGGCGGTGGAGGCGCAGTTATGGGCTCTAAAAACTTGAAGGCAATAGTTGTAAAAGGAAGCAGGCGAATCTCCATTCACGATGAAGACGCCCTAAACGAGGTGGTAAACGAACAAATAAAGGCTTACCGCGAATGGCCGAGCACACCTCCCGCCGATTTTAAAAGTCTTGGAACGAACACAGGCACCTACGTATGGTATATCCTTGGTCATTTTCCAACATATAACTTTCAACAGCGGGAATGGCCAAGCATCGAAAGGTTCAGACCAGAGGTTCTGAAAACTTACGTGATCGGCCATAAGGGCTGTTATGGATGTATGATGCAGTGCGGAAAAATTTTCAGAGTTACTGTTGGACCCTACGCGGGCGTCGCGTGGGAGTTTCCCGAGTTGGAGACGGAATGGGCCTTTGGAGGCATTGTTGGAAACAGCAATATAGAATCAATAATTGTCGCAAACATGCTCTGCGACCTTTATGGGCTAGACACAATCTCCACCGGAGTAGCGATAGGATTTGCCACCGAACTTTATGAAAAAAGTGTTATTAGCAGAACCGAAACAGACGGTCTCGAACTTAAGTGGGGCGACCCAGAGCTTGTGGTAGAGCTTGTGAGACGCATAGCCCTCCGAATAGGCAATCTTGGAAATCTGCTGGCCGAAGGAGTCAAACGCGCGGCTGAACTCATTGGCAGAGGAGCTGAAAAATATGCAATGCACATTAAGGGACTGGAAATGCCGGCATACGATCCCCGCGCAATGAAAGGTCAAGGAATAGGCATAGTAACCAGCAATATTGGTGCTAGCCACGCCGTAAGCTGGAACAAATTCGAAATACTCGGCAAGCCTAAAAGGGTTGATCCCCTCACTGTTGAAGGCAAAGCTGAACTGACCAAATACGTCCAGGATGAAATGGCTGTCTGTGAAACCGCCGTGTTTTGCAAGCTCATAGTAAACCATGACGTGATTAATCCATACTTTTACAGTAGAGCCCTTTACGCGGCTACGGGAATCGAGGATTTTAAGGATCCAAATTATCTCTGGCGGGTTGGCGAACGAATATGGAACCTTGAAAGAGCCTTTAACATACGAGAGGGGGTGGATGGACGCTACGACACTTTGCCTGAACGCCTGTTAAAGGAACCCATGCCCAGAGAACCCGCAAAAGGTCAAATTTTCGAGCTTGAACAGCTCCTTAAAGACTACTATAGGGTTAGGCAGTGGGACGAGCGTGGGGTTCCCACCAAGGAGAAGATGTTGGAGTTGGGCCTAGCTTAGCTTACATGTTTCCCCTTCGTTTTCTCCATTCTGGGTGAAATGAATGAAGATCTGTGTGAGGTTTGTCGGCTGGCCAGCTTCGCTTTTTGGAAAATCTTACGTTTGGCTTTTCTTTGAAAACAGCCCAATTATCCTGCGGAAGTTGCTTGAAAAGCTTGAGCTGGAGGCTGGAATAAAAATTAACCTGAAAGATCCAAACCTTGTGGTTCTAATTAATGGTAAACTTGCAGAATTTATTGGAGGTTTAAATGCGACACTTAAAGACATGGACGAAGTTATAATAACTTCAATATCCGGCGGTGGATAGCAAAACTGTGATGTTAAGCTTTCTGTAAATATTTTCTTTTCGCTATTAACGCACCTCCGTATGCTCCTACTATTTGCGGTTCCGGCGGAACATACACCTTTCGACCCATTTCCTTCTCCAGAGCTTTCACAACGCCGATGTTTTTAGCAACTCCTCCTGTAATCACAACATAGTCCACTACTCCAACCTGCTTTGCTAACCCATGCACCTTTCTTGCAATGGACGCGTGAAGCCCAGCAATAACATCGGTCGGATTTTTTCCTTTGGCGAGAAGGGAAATAACTTCTGACTGGGCGAAAACTGTACATGTACTTGTAATACTTATTTCTTCCATCGCCTTTAATGATAGCTCACCCATATCCTCCAGCTTAACGTTTAACGCGTCAGCCATAACTTCTAAAAATCTTCCCGTGCCTGCCGCACACTTATCGTTCATCACAAATTTTAAAACCCTACCATTCTCGTCAAGCCTTATTGCTTTTGTGTCTTGCCCACCAATGTCGATTACTGTGCGGCATTTAGGGAAAAAATACTTTGCTCCGGTTGCATGACAGGTTATTTCCGTGGCTCGTTCATGGGGTAATGTTGACGAGAATGCGTCGCGTCCATACCCTGTAACGGCCAGATAGGCGATACTGGAAGGTTTCAGCGAAGCCTTGCTCATGCATTCCTGAAGTGCTTCTACACCAGCCCTTGCCATTTCAGCACCCGTCTTCTTGATAACGTAGGCTATCAGCTTTTCCTCCCAGTTTATTATGCATGATTTAGTTGAGTGGGAGCCGATGTCTAATCCCGCGAAATACATCTTTTATCATGGGTCTTAACTAGCCATGCGCTTATATTTGAATTTATTGATTGTAAAGTAAAAGTAGGCTGGTATAGTATTGGCGATATAAACGTAGTCTCGGAGTGATCCATAATGTTTCCAGACAACATCTACTCGTATTTCCTGACTAAGGATAAAATCTTAAAGTATAAAAGTTTCGGAAAGGCCATAATCGGCACATTATGCGACAGCGTACCTGAAGAAGTAATACATTCCACAGGCGCTGTGCCATTAAGGATGCTTGGCCTATCAAAAACAACTGAAAACGCCGATGTAAAGATGCCTAGCTGGCTCTGCTATTACTCCAGAAGGATCTTAGAGGACGGATTAAGGGGCCACTTCCGCTATGTTGACGGGGTTGTTGGCGCCGGTTCAGACGATACAAAGATGCGGCTGTACTCTTTATACAAGTTTCACGTTAAACCCACTTTTTCCCATATCCTCCAACTGCCTTTAGATGAGGATGAAAAATCAATCTTATTTTTCAGAGATGAAATTGCAATTTTAGCAAGGAAACTTGCTTCATTCTTAAGATCCGACTGGAGTATGGATAAATTAGAGGGATCATTAAAAGTCTACAATAGGTTTCGGAGTCTCTGCCAAGAACTGAACGAGCTTAGGGTGGGGGACTCACCAAAAATTTCAGGCGTGGATTACATGAAAACTATCTTGGGCAGCACGTCTATGCTGAAAGAGGACTTTAACGTAAACGTTCAAAAATTGCTGGAAAACCTGAAGGATGCTGAGGGAATAAAGGATTATAAACTGAGGGTTCATGTTTCAGGTCCAGAGTTCTATGACGTAGAGCTTTTAGAGCTTATAGAATCTCTTGGCGCAGTGATCGTTTCAGACGACTTATCCACAAGCTATGTTAAAGGGCATATTGATGAACATGGTGATCTGCTCAGGAACGTCGCCAAGCATTATTTGAATTGTCCCTCACTTGCCTTTTTCAGGATAGGTGCGAAGGATAAAATTCAACTTATCAAGGATGAGGTTGAAAGAAGCCGAGCTGAGGCATTGATAATTTTAAGAGATAAAGGATGCGAAAACTATGGATGGTTATGCCCTTTAATAACTAAAGAGTTGGGAGATTTCCCGGCTCTCGTGCTCGATATCGATACCCCTATATTCCCTGAGCAATACAAAACTAGGATTGAAGCCTTCATAGAAACCCTAAGTGATTAAGATGGAAACGTCAGAATGGAATCCCCTTGGATATAAGCTTCTCTATCGCGAATTGTTTAAGAAACATATGGCCAGACAAGAGGAGCTATTAAGTAGGGGTCGGCCAGTAGGATGGTTCTACACGTTTTACCCATCGGAACTAATCTATGCTTTCGACATTGTTCCTGCTTTTCCTGAACAGTATTCTGCGTATTGTGCTGCTAGAGGCTCCGCCGTCAACCTCATGAACTTTTCAACGAGCATTGGTTATGGGCGTTTCCTCTGTGATTACTTCAATGTATCCATTGGCGCTGTGTTGGCGCCTGAAAAGGCGACGCAGCCTGTGATGCCTGATCCCGACTTCATCGTGGGATCCAGAGGTCTATGCTTTGCCCATTGCGAAATGGCCTATGCGCTTTCAAGGATCAAGAAGGTACCACACTGCTATGTTACGTTTCCATACTGGACTCGAGAAATTGTTGGTCGCCATGATTCATTAACAAAAATCCCTGAAAAAATCGACAGCAGATATTTCAATTATTGCGTTTCAGAAATAGAGGGGTTAATTAGTTTTCTTGAAAAGGTGACTGGGGAGAATATTAATGAAGAAAAGTTTAGGGAAGCCTTTAAATTGGCTGAAGAGACCTCTAAGCTTCTCATTAAAATATTGGAGTTGATGACCTCGAGACCTACCCCCGGAAGTCAACGGGAAATTTGCGATTTGGTTGTTCCAGGTTTCTTTGTTCTAGGAAGCCCTTATGCGTATGAATTTGCAGTTAAAGCTTACGAACTCATTAATGAAAGGGTTAAAAGGGGTATAGGTGTAACTTCTGAAGAGAAAATTCGGCTTTTAACATTCGGAATTATTCCATGGCATTCACTTTCGCTATATGAATATTGCGAGAGAATGGGCGTAACTTTCCCAGTAAACCTATTCATTAATGAGTCCGTGCATCTAGTTGAAGCCAGCAAACCCTTTGAAAGCTCTGTTAGACGAACAATACACTTCACGAACGCTGACTTTGACCTAATGTATGATGTTGTAAATGATGTTAAACATGTAGACTTGGACGGCGCGCTCCTCATAGAAAATCCGGGGTGCCGAGTCTCCTCCATGACTGTGAGGCCGCTCGCTGAAATCATAGAGGTCGAACTTGGCATACCATGCCTTATACTTGAGATCTCCCAATGCGACCCGACAATCACACCGCTCGAAAGGGTAAAAATGCAAATAGAAGCCTTCATAGAAACACTAGAATCGTAAATTTTTCTGATGCATGGTATACCTACCCTCCAATGCATTGATTGCTCCCTTTGTGAGCTTTGGCATGACCCTAACTATAGGATTACGATACTTGCAGTATTGACCTTTGAATCGCAGTAATTGCAAGTATGATTGTCCAATGGTAGGAGATGAAATAATAGGGACATGCGGTACATATCCGGTTCAATAATACTCTCCCTACTCTAAGCTAAATCCTACTTAGAAGGCTGGAGGAAGAACGCGAAAGGTCTGGCGGCTTGATTTCGGATGAGGTTTTGTTGCGGATGATCGCCGCGGAGTTCGGCGTTAAACTCGTCAGAAAACATCTTTTGTAGCAATATTCGTGATTACGGAATATTTGTTAAAGTATTCCCAATTCACTATAGGCTTGATAATGATGACGAAACGGAGAAGGCTAGTCGTAGCTCCAATATTAATCTTGCTCTTTGTAATGCTTTCACCAATGAGTGCGAATGTAAGGGTTTATGGTGAAAATGGAAGAATAGATCTTTTCACACAAAAGGAACCTTTCAACGGGAAAGGGCCAAACATGTCAAGCGATGCCTTCGCTCCAGGAGAACGTGTCCTTTTATATGCCCAAGTTGAATACAATGGTAATCCTCAACAAAATCTTCTTGTGGCGTTTTCTGTAGAGGGCCCAGACAAGTCTTCATTCAGTTTGACTGCCACAACCAACGCTAGTGGAATTGCGTTCATTAACTTTACTATTCCTCAAAAATGTCCTCCTCACGAAAATGAAGTTCTAGGAGAATGGTTTGCCAGCGCAACTGTTCGTATAGGAGACAACGTTTTACGAGATACTTTGACCTTTAAAGTTGGATGGATCATTGAACTTTTGGGAGTAAGAACAATCGATGGAAATGCAACTCCTCGTGACAGATTTGGAATAGGTGGAGATGTTGGATTGGAGATCTATTTGAAAAACATCGCCAAGACGGAAAAGAACGCCACACTAGCGGTGGTTATACAAGATGAATTAAATAACATAGTAAATTCTATGACAATAGAAAACATTGAGATTCAACCAAATGAGAAAAATGTTTTCCTCTACACAAAATTAAACATTCCTAAGTGGGCAGCCCCGGGGCCGAACGCAACGGTTTATGTTTCCGCCCTTAGAGTGCCAGAGGGTGTGGCATACTGCCCGCCAGCATCAGCAAACTTCATCATTACAATTTACGATCCTATCCAAATAGAGTTTCACGACGCCGCAATTGTTAAGATAACTCCATCGGCAACCTCGGTTAAAGTTGGAGAGCCAATTTATGTAAATGTAAAGGTTAGAAATGAGGGAACAACTAATGAAAGTTTCACCGTCAGCCTTCTCTTGAACAATCAAGTCGTTGAAACTTTAAATGTTCTCAATCTCGCACCTTATTCCCATACAATTTTAAGTTTCACAATTGACACGGGAAAAATGGCTCCGGGAAGTTATTTGATTTCGGCTTTTATACCTCCACTTTTAAACGAAGCAGACACAACTGACAACAGTATCACCGACGGATATATCGAAATAACTTCGCCCATAAAGAAAAAGTTTTTAGTGACTTTCGAAGAAACGGGACTTTCCCCAGACGCACACGGCACCATTTTGACGGTGAACGGTTCAGCAAAAACCATTGACGATTTACCTTACAGCCTTTTAGTTGACGAAGGAAGCACGTTAACCTACAAATATGAAGAAACAGTCTTAAGCACAATTTCTGGCAAACGTTTCAAACTCCACAATGTGGATGGGCCATCTTCGCCGATAATAGTGAGAGAAAACATAACAGTAACTGCAAATTACAAGACCCAATATTATCTGTCAGTTTCATCAATTTATGGTTCACCAACCCCCCAAAGTGGATGGTTTGACAATGGAACAACGATCACGGCTTCAGTGTCTTCTCCATGGCCCGGCCCCGAGGGCACACGTTACAAATGTGTGGGTTGGATTGGAACTGGAAGTGTGCCGTCTTCAGGATCATACTCAACCGTAACTTTCACGATTTATCAACCGTCCAGCATTACTTGGCTTTGGAAAACTCAGTATTATTTGGCTGTGGTTTCGCCTTATGGTGTTGTGGGCGGTGATGGCTGGTATGATGCTAATGAGGTGGCCTACGCCTTTTTGAATATTGGCGTTTTTGATCATAAAAATGGGACTCGTCATGTTTTTGTTTCTTGGGGTGGGGACGCTTCTGGAACGAATTATACAAAAAGCGATCCAATACTCATGAATAGGCCAAAGACTGCTGTTGCGAACTGGAAGACTCAGTATCTTTTGATTGTGGCCACTGACCCTGATGGTCTGCAGCCGCAGCCTTCTAGGAGTCCTGTTGGCGAGGCTGGTCCAGCTGGCGGTTGGTGGTATGACGCCCATGTGAATGTTTCATTGTTGGCTCCGCTTGTTGCTGGTTACGACTTTAACCATTGGGATGTTGATGGCGTAGCTTTTGAGGTTGGCAGATATGAGTTGACGGTTTTCATGGATGGCCCTCACACCGCCACAGCCCACTATAATGTCCGAGCAGCTGGTTGGTATCTTCCGGAATGGTTTTATTGGATCCTACTTGTCATCCTTGTTTTGGTTATAGTGCTTATTTGTGTTTGGATTTATCGCAGAAGGAAGCGGGCGAAAGCCGGAGAAACTGCCTTTCAGAAGGGTTGGACAGCCTGGTATTATGGTTATGATTTGCTAGGTAGAAACCGCCGTTCCAAGTGAGTTTTTGTTGAAAAATAGTAATGGAAGCCTTCCCCTTTCCCCTTTTCCGGCTGAGATGTAGATTTGCGTTTTCTTTATAAATTATTTGCTATCGATGTTGGCATATATCTCCGCTCAAAATATATGTTGCTGGAAGCCTATTCTTTTGATGGAAATTCTCCTTTTAACCATCAGCGAGAATATTTTGTTGCGGGGTTGGGGAGAGGCTTCAAAATGTTTGAGGAAACAGTCTTAGACGCTGTTAAGGTGCTCATGTTTTTCTTCTGGTTTACGTTGGGCTTTGCTGTGATTTGGGGTGCCCTTTGGCTTAAAGCCGTCAGAAAGAGCAGGGCTAGATAGACCTTTTTGAAAAGTTCAGTGCTGGGAAAGAATCTCTATTATTGTTGTGTTTCTTGTTGTGATTTCAAGTTGGTCTGCAAACCCCCTTTTGACGTCAGCATTTTTTATGGCTATTTTTTCGCCTGGTTTTAGGTTTGCAGTTTTTTCCGCGTTTTTGCGCCATGCTGAAACCCATATGCTTCCAGTCTCATCCTTTATTTCGAAAACCGTGAGGCTTATTGTTTCGCCTTTTGTTGTTTTCACTTTTCTCATTAGTGGTTTCGTCGCCACGGTGCCTTGAACGCTGATGTTCTTCATTCCCTCTTTTAGTTCGGCTATTTTCCAAAACTCCTTTTTATACGGAACAGTCAAAACGTCCATGTAGGTTTCACGGTCCACGTGAACTTCAACCCTTCCATCTGAAGCCTTTTTAACTTTGGCGTTCACTATTTGTAGCATGACTTCTTTCTTGAGGATTCTCTTGGCTTCGTCAACCTTTTCGTTCCAAACAACCACTGGAACTTCGCCTGTTTCGTCGACTAAAGTAAAGCGCATCACTTTTCCAGTTGCTGAGCCCTCTTTCTCAAAGGTTGACTCGCGAAGGATTTCGCCAACCCTCCCAACGATGTTCATTCTCCTGTTTCTTGGAGCTTTTATTGTTTCGGCTATTTTTGTTGCGAGCTCCGTTATTTCGGGATAACCTTTGGCTTCCGCGTCTTCCAGAATTTCGATGTCGCCTTTTTCGCTTACGTGGAGTTCAACATGTCCAAAACGGCCTTCCCTAGTGTATCCGTGGATAAACCTCACAACGCTTCCAGCCCTTATCTTTCCGGAACTCACAAGCTCAGCTTTATCGTTCCACAGGATAACTCGCACCATGCCAGTTTTGTCAGCGACTAAAACGCTTGCAAGCTTAGAGCGGGAAGTTTTCTCCAAAACCTTGGGTGGATAAACGGCGATAACCCTCCCAGCAATTGAGACATCATTTAAGCCCGCGACCAAGCTGCCAATAGCTAAGGAGGGTTCACGAACCATGGAGACAAGTTTAACGCCGAACTCCGCGGCGATCATCCGCAACAAAACCTCATCCGAAATCAAGCCGCCAGACCTTTCGCGTTCTTCCTCCAGCCTTCTAAGTAGGGTTTCCCTTGAAACATTCGGGTTCTGCAAAATGACCGCCTCAACAAGCTCGTCGATGCTCGCCATCCAAATTCAAACCATCACAAACAAGAAAAACCATCCTATTAAAGGATTTGTCCACGGGTTGGCGGGCCCGCCGGGAATTGAACCCGGGACCCCCGGGTTAAAAGCCCGGTGCTCTATCCTTACTGAGCTACGGGCCCCTTGCTTGCTGTTTCGGTTTAGAAAAGGTTTTGAGGATGCATTTTAGGGTTTCGTTTCAGCATGGAGAATAAGGGAAGGAAGAAGATTAAGATGTTTGGACTTTTAGGAGGTTTGTTATGAAGTTTTTGATTTTGTCGTTTGCGTTTAGTATGGTTTCTATGGTTTTTGCGCCTTTTTCTGTTAGTCTATATACGCGTTTGCGTTCGTCCCATGATCCTTCGATGAGACCGTTTCTCTCTAGCGAGTATAGAAGCGAGTAAACAGTGCCTGAGCTCACTAGTAGGTTGAATTTGTTGTGGATGAAGGATATGACGTCGTAGCCGCTCATGGGTCCTTTTCGAAGTTCTGCCAGAATTATTATGTCCATGAAGTTTTTTATTATGCGTTCATGAAGTTTTCTCAATACTTTGCCTTCCAATCTTTCACCGCCAACAATGATTGTCAACGCGGTCATATTTATTCACAATTTAACATTTTAGGTTAGATATAAATATTTAAATTTTATTCAAATTCAGAATTAGAAGTTGAAACTGAACTAAACTTGTATAAACAAACACGACGTGAAGCCAAAAACTGGGAAGGCGCCTAAAACTAAAATTTTCAAGATTCCGATAAATTTTCATTATTCAGTGTTGGCGATTTAAAGGCTTTTTACTTTAAGATGTCGACAAAAAGGTGATTTTAAACAGTTAGCGATATACCGGCATGTTAACAAATGTTATTTTTGCTTTTTCGGCTCTAAATGCTGGTGTTATCGGAATTGTCTTCGTGGACGCACTCCTTTGAGAAAATAAACAGCGAATACGAAACCGTAATCAAAAAGAGGCAAGCTTTAAGCAACCTGTACAGCAGCGGCAAAATATCGCAGTCCACCTTCGAACTTTTCAACAAAGAGATGAAGGAGGCCTTAGCGGAAATCGAAAGGCAGAAAAAGGTTCTGCTGGAGAAGATGACCGTAAAAGTTGGGGAGATTGAGGAGCAGATCAAGATCCTTGAGCGGTTGCTGGCAAACTATGAAATTCAACATGTTGGTGGTGAAATAAGCGAGGAGGACTACCAGCGAGAAATAACCGTTATATCCGCGGGCTTGGAAAACGCGAGAAAAGAATTAAACGTGATAAGGGAAACCATGGACAAGCTTGCAGGTTTTCCGAAAAATGCAGAAGCTTTTGTCGAGGAGCAGCTAACAGTCAAGCCGGAAACAGTTGCGGAAGCCAGCCTTGGCAGCGTTGAAGCTGAAACAGTGGAAGTCAAAGCAGAGGTTTCGTCTCAAGCTGGAACGCCGATGGTTGAAGCGAAAACTGAAGGGGAAAACGTGGGAAATTAAAGATTCCATTCTTTTCTTTTTCTTTTGGTGTTGATAGACTTATATTTTGTTTGGCGTCTGAAACTTGTTTTAAACAGGAGAGGCAAGCATTTTGAAAGGCAGAGTTGTTATGACTTTTCATGAAAAGTTTAAGCAGTATGATTTAGGCGAGGGTCACCCGTACCGTGGAGACCGATTCATAAACGCCATGAACTTCTTCAAAGAGCAGAGCCTCCTGAGCTTGCCAAACTTGACGGTTGTAGAGCCTAAACCGGCACGTAAAGAAGATTTGCTGAGAGTTCATAGTGAAGGTTATGTAGATCTAATTTTTCGTTTGGCAGCTGAAAATAAATCCTACGACATTGAAACGCCTGTTTCGCCACAGATTCTTGAGGCTGCCCTGCTCATTATAGGCGGCGCCTTGGAGTGCGGCGAAGCCATTTACAGTGGAAAAGCGCAAAGGGGTGTTTCGCTTGGAGGAGGCCTCCATCATGCTGGAAGGGATTACGGCGGTGGATTTTGCCTATTCAACGACGTAGCCATCCTAATTGAATATTTGAGGGCGGAAAAGGGCGTGAAAAGGTTTCTGGTGCTGGATTACGACGTGCATGCTGGGAATGGCACAAGCGATATTTACTACCGCGACCCCACCGTGCTGTTCATATCCATCCACCAAGACCCAAGGACGCTTTATCCGGGCACGGGGTTCACGTGGCAGATTGGCGAAGGCAAAGGGAAAGGCTACAACGTTAACATGCCTCTTCCACCGGGAACTGGCGACACTTCATATCTTTACGCCTTGAAAGAGATTTTTGTACCCTTGGCTGAAGAGTTTAAGCCCGAAATAATAATCGCTAACGGTGGAAGCGACCCACATTTTGCGGACACGCTCGGAGATTTAGGTTTAACCGCTAAGGGATTTTTTGCTTTGTCCAGCCTAGTTAGGGAGACAGCCGACAAAATCTGCGGTGGAAGGCTTGTAATGCTGGTTGGGAGCGGCTACAACCCGAAGGTTTTGCCGCTGTGTTGGTACGCCCTAGTGGCTGGAGCTGTTGGTTTACAAAATTTTGATTTGAGGGAGCCTTACGCTCCGCCCACTGAGCCTCCTTTTGTCCGGAAAAAAGTTGAAGGCGTAATTGAAGAGTTGAAAAGTCTACTTAAGGAACGGTGGACGTGTTTTAGGTAGGCTAGGCTACTCTTTTTTCTCTTTTGGTTTCACTATGACGGCTGTGCCGTAAGCCGCAAAAACTGTGGCTGTCCCTTGTAGGATGTCGCTTGTTTCGAAGTCTGCACCTATAACGGCGTTTGCACCCATTTTTCTGGCGTTTTCAATAAGCCTTGCCAAAGACTCCATCCTTGCCTTTTCACATTCAGAAGTGTAGGAGGTTACTTCCCCACCGAAGATTCCTTCAATGCTGGCGACTATTTTCCCACCCACACCCCTAGTCCGCACCGTCAACCCATGCACTGGCCCAATAACTTTCACTATTTCGTAGCCTGGGATCTCCGGCGTTGTAACAACTATTACTTCGCTCATGTCTTCGCCCACAATTCTATAACTAGACACGCCTAATTTAAGTTGCCCCATGACAGTGGACTATGGCTTTCAAATACAGAAAAACCGCAACACCACTCGATATTCTAACCTTCTATTTCTCGTCAAGGCTACCAGGATTATTGTTATGAGCGTGAACATTGTTAGGATTATAGTTGATGGGTGTTCTGGTATTATTTCCATTTCATGTGTTGAGTGGATGTAGTTGATGCATATGTATGTGTTCTCTGAGCCTATCCAGTTTCTGAAGGGCCAAGGTTCGCCGTTCAGCAGAACCACGTAATTGCCTTGCCACAAGTCTTGAACAATAATGTTTGAAGCTTGAATGGACCGACATTGATTCACAAAACAAAATGATTAAGGTTTCCACTGCTTTAATGGAAAGGTTGATGGCCCTGCCTAAAGCTAACAAGTTCGTGTTTTCAGGGATAAAGCTAAAAAGCCTGCAAAAACGATTTGAGGATCAGAGGCGGAGAATAGCGGCCAAACTTAAGAATCCGAGGCTTCTAAAAATATCCTTCGTTACCTTGAGAAGTTAGAAGGCTACAACGGAATACGCTAAAACAAAGGACGTAATCCACGTGATGCACATATTAGGCCACAAGAACATTCAGAACACCTTGGTATACACTCACCTGGTAGATTTCAAAGATACACTTGTAAGGCTGCATGGACCATGGAAGAAGCGCAACGCCTAATAGAGGCTGGATTCGAGTATTTGTGCGAAGTTGAAGGAGCAAAGCTTTTCCGGAAACGCAAATAGCCTAAAACAGCGGGGGTTCATTCCTGGCGATGTTGGAGGCGCCGGGGGTGGGATTTGAACCCACGCGGCCCTTTACGGGCCACAGGCTAAATGGCGTTTTAAAAACGCTTTGTCTCCA
>CAZZMT010000013.1:0-14355 GCA_964655395.1 uncultured Candidatus Bathyarchaeia archaeon
CGGCAAACCATGTATAAACCAAGTCAGCATGTAATACGCTAACAAAGAGTCTTAGAATATTCAAAGGGTTTCTAAAAGTCGGAATTTGCAAACTTCTTACATCAAAATGTCTCTTGAGAATCTCTAAATCGCGACGGACAAAACTCAACAATCGATAACAGACAAACAAAATCCTTATGTTTCTTCCTTTACGAGACACAACAATCACTAAACAAGTTAAGAACAAGCACCACCAAATAACTGTTATTTTTTAAAAAAGTGATACAACTAAAAAATAAAACGGCGAACATGACTATAATCCTCAGCGCCCGCTTCCAAATCATCACGTTCTTTATAAGTTAGATAAGTTAAGTTAGGAATACTGTTTTAATAGGGTCTTCATCCATTCCTTTATTCTCTCGAATTCTTTACTTTCTAAGGCTAATTCGATGTTGGCTTTCAACCATTCGGTCTTGTCACCGATATCGTATCTTCTGCCATTAAAAATCATGCCGTAAACCGCTTTTTCTCCACTCATCATTTTTAACGCGTCAGTAAGCTGTATTTCTCCACCATGTCCAGGCTTTAACTCTTCGATATAATCAAAAATTTCGGGTGTTAAAATGTATCTTCCAATAATGCCGATGTCTGATGGGGCTTCTTCAACCTTTGGTTTTTCAACAAAATCCTCTATCCTATAGATTCCATCCTCGATTTCCTCACCCCTTATTATTCCGTGTAAGGGGATTCTTTCTTTAGGCAGCTTTTCGAGGGCAATCACTGGAGCCTTGTATTTTTCAAAAACTTTCACCAACTCCTTGATGCATGGTGGAATTGTGATGTTATCTCCAAGCAGCAGGGCAAAAGGCTCGTCGCCTACAAAGGGTTTAGCATACTTTACAGCGTCTCCAAGACCTTTTGGTTCTTTCTGTCTAACGAAAAGAATGGATAATTCGTCAAGCATCCTCTCAAGTCTTTCTATGCCCTCGTCTTTAACTGGGAAAATTATTCTGTCAAAATGATCTTCAACAGCCCTTTTGTTTCTCCCAGTTATAATGAGAATCTCCTTTATACCAGAATGATAAGCTTCTTCAACAACATACTGGATGACCGGTTTGTCAACAACAGGCAGCATCTCCTTAGGCTGAGCTTTTGTTATCGGCAGCATTCTAGTTCCAAGGCCTGCCGCCGGGATCACAGCCTTTTTTATGGTCATTCTCTCACTCCAAATTTTTCTTTCATTTCCTCATTTATCTCATCAACAGCCTTCAAAATTTTGGGTTTCCTGTACTTTTTCACGAATCTTATAAACGCCTTCAAATCTTTTGGCAGACATTTCCCTCCAAACGCTTTGCCATGAACGGTTCCATATCTGCCTATACGAGGATCCAGACTCACAATTTCCGCGACAACATGAGAGTTTATGCCCAACTCCCTACAAATGAGGAAAATCTCGTTCCAAAAGGAAATTTTTGTTGCGAGCATACAGTTTGCAGCATACTTCACCATTTCCGCGGTTTTCAAATCAACCCTGAAAATGGGTTTATTTAAAGGTCTATAAAGCTTCTCTAAAACGTCGCCAGATTTCTTGTCATACTCGCCTATTACTATGCGATCCTCAGTGAAAAAATCCTTTTTATAGCCTCTTTCATCAGTCCACGTATGTTCTATTTCAGTCATAAACTCTGGGTTTACACAAACCCCAAAATCCCCACCAACCTTTTTCTTCGAAGCCTTCTCTAGTATGGGAATAACCACATTTTCTGTAGTTCCCGGCAAAACCGTACTCTTTACGGAGACCACATAGTAACCCAATTTACTTTTAAGCGCTCTTCCAATTTTTATGGAAACATCTTTCACGTGGCTTAGATCAATTCCTTCCTTTTTTGTTGGTGTCGGCACACAAATGAAACAGACATCAGAAGCATCTACTGCTTGTTGTATACTGTTTGTAAAGTTTGGAAGATTCTTATGCGCAATATCATAAAAAATGACGTCATGACCCATGCTCTTGAAACCCATACCAACATTAGTGCCAACCCATCCGCAACCAATAATAGCGATTCTTGCCAATTCGTTTTCCTCTGATCTTTAACATTTTTAAAGCGCCTTATATACGCTTTACACAGGAATATTCATAAACTTGAGAGGATGACCACGTGAAGAAAACCATACTATTACTTACAACGAAAAGTGAAGGAATATCCGCCAGCCAAATTAGGATGAAATATTTCAGTCAAGCTTTGGAAAAATGCAATTACAATGTTGTAGACTTTGAAATAAGCTTAGATGGTCTAAAAAAGTATCTATACTATCTATATAGGTTCCCTCCCAAAGACTTGGTCACAAGATCAAAGTATGCAGACTTAATATTGGCAACATCACCCACGTTGTTGAATGCCATATTGTCCTATAAAGTTGCTAAAAAAAGAAACATACCTTTCATTGTTGACATAAGGGACTTATGGGAGGAGTATGCAAAAACTGCCCATTTCCTACTCTACAAAGTTGGTGTGATTAAGAATATTGTCAGAGAATATTATGAGGCGTTAATACACGCGACAAAAATTTTTGTTGTCACAGAACACATGAAACGTTATTATGAAGAGATAGTTGGACTCGCAGATAAACTAGTCGTTATTAGTAACGGCACAGACACGGATATAATTAAATGTCACGAAATAAAACGAGAGGTAGACTTAATTTGCCTTGCGGATCTGAATAGACCTTATCACAACTTGGAATTTTTGCTTGAAGCATTAAAAGGAAACAATCTACGACTCTCTATCATAGGTGGTGGCAGTTTCTTGCCTACAATGAAGAAGAAAGCCCAGGACTTAGGGATAAACGAAAAAGTCATGTTTGTTGGTTGGGTCCCGTATGAAAACCTGGCTTCTTATCTTTGCAAAGCCAAAGTAGGAGTTGTGGGAAGACCCTTCATACGTAACGTTGAATACTTATATACTATCCCGGTGAAAACATACGACTACTTAGCAGCTGGTCTTCCAGTTGTGGCTTATGGACCGGAAAACTCTGCATTAGAAGCATTCATAAAACAAAATGCTTTGGGTTGTTACATATCACAACCAGATCCTTCTATTCTGTCCGAGGAATTAAGGATGCTTGTTGAAAAAAGCGACCAATTTAGGGAAAGAGCGCGAAGAATTTCTCTACGTTTTGATAGAAAGAAGATTGCTCAGAGAGTTGTTGAAATAATCGATGAGATATTGACTTAAAAAGTCCCACAATCACTAAATCTTAAATTTTAATTCGTTTCACCTCACATGTTAAGAATTGTGTATGCGAGGTTTTCTGCTCCGTCTGGAAGGGTAGGCATCGATTTTTCTTTAGCTTTTTCTATGGCGTCGAGGATATTTTCTAGGGTGATCTCTGAGACCAACACGGCATTTACTTTTCTTGCGTAGTGTTTTGCGTCTTCGATACCAGCTGTTCTCGTCCATTCTGGGTTAGGAACGACCACTGTTGGTTTCTTGTAGGCGATAGCTTCTAGGATTGTTGCGCCAAAGTGGGTAACTACAACTTCTGCACCGGCAATAAGCTCGTAAAATTTTGCTGAATGCTCCAAGATTTTCCATTCTGGATGCCGCTTTTTATATGGTTCTGGGTTAACTTTGCCCGTTTGAAGCACTACGTTGTTCAATTTACTTTCTGAAATTACGTCAAAGAGCTTTTTATGTCCTAGGGTGCCTCCCGTTACAAGTATGTATCCTCCGTTCCACGGTTGGATTTCAGGTTTTGGGATCAGTGGTCCGACGACTGTTCCCTTTTTTAGTAGTTTTTTCTGTTCCTCCCATTGGAGGGCAGTTATGGTTGAGATTGGCTGTAGTAGGAGGGCTGATTTGGATGGTTTTGTGAAGCGGACCGAACTTTCTATGTTGATCATTGGTATGCCTTTAAACCATGCGAAGAGGCATGGGGGTATGCAGAAGTTGCTGCCAGTGCTTACGACAACGTCAAAATCGCTTGGAACTTTTTGGAAAGCTTCGACAAAAGCTTTAACAAGTTTTGGAAGAAACTCTTTTGTTGGTGTTTTAGCTTCTCTGGGCTTTAAGAGGAAGCTTACTGGACCGAACTTGACGAGCCGCTCATAACTTAACCTGTCTCCTTTTGGAACAAGAAAATATAGATTGGCTTTTCCATGAAGTCTTTGGGCTAAGGCGTAGCCGTAAGCCGTGTGGCCTCCTCCGCCGGCGAGAATTAACACGTTTTTTGTCGGCAACTTGTTTTCCTCTTGATTTTCTGCGTATTTCACTATATTGAAAGAGCAAGTATTTTAAAAAGGTTAATCGTTTTTAAAGTCTAAGACACGTTCAAACTGCTTGGTGTTAAGTGTTTGAAAGAAAACTCGATAAGGCTTCAATATTCGGGCTTTATCATTTTCGCAGCTAGAATGTTGAGTGTAGCCACTGGTTTAGCTTTTCAGTACATGATAGCTCGCCACACAAGTACTGCAGAATATGGAGTATGGTTTAACATAAATGACGTGTTGGGCTATTTTTTGATTCTTGCAGGAGCCATACCCTTCTGGGCTATGCGTTTTGCGGCAAGATCAGAAAAAGGTGCGGTAAAAACAGGTATTGTGGCAAATTTGACTATATCGCTGATGGCAACCGGTGTTTATCTAATTTTTGTTCCGCTTATAACTCAGGCGATAAACGTTAGACAGCACATTGGTTTGTATTTGCTCGCTACATTCTACATAGTGGAGTATTATTTGCAAAACGTTACCGAGGCTTGCCTAAGAGCCAAAAAGCCTCAAACTTTAGGGTATGGAGCGGTCATCACCGAAGTAATTAAGGTTTCTTTGGGATATATCCTCATTATGGGATTACAGAAGCCTTTAGAGGGCGCCATAATCAGCCTAACAATAGCCATGGCTATACAGATAGTTTATTACTTGAAAATATTAGCTGAAGACTTAAAACAAAAAATTGAGTGGGCATATATTAAAGAGTGGTTGAAGGGATCGGTTGCGAATGTCTACAATGTTTTGGGTAATCAAATAGCCGCATTCATTTTCATTTTACTTTTTACTTATGGCGGAGAAGAGGCTCGGGGCTATTATGGGGCTGCGTTTATGATATCTAACATCATAACTTATTCAACCACCTTAGCTTTTGCTTTATACCCAAAGCTTCTGATTGAAGGAAAAAGTGAAGACGTTACAATTTCCTTTAAAACAGTTTTTATGTTTGCAGTTCCAATGATTGCTGGGGTCCTTGCTGCACCTAGCTTGTATCTTTCAATTCTTGGAAGTAAATACACCGATGCATGGTCTGTTTTAGTCATTTTGGCTGTGGATGCTTTAGTGATAACAGCGTCCACGCTTTATGGTTCAGTTCTTTATGGATTTGAAAGAATAGATGAAGAGGCAAAAATATCCTTTAGAGAGCTTTTTAAAAGCCGCATGTTTATATCTTTCTCATTGCCGTATGTCCACTCGGCTATAACCATACCGTTGACATATTTTGTGCTAACACTGTATACTCGAAATGATGCTGTAATGTCTGCTTTTTCGGTTGCTGCAATAAATTCGGTGGCACGTTTTGCCATGTTTCTCATACTATACCTCATGGTCCGCGGGATGGTCAAAGTTGTTATTCCTTGGAAAAACATTGCAAAATACGTTTTTGCCTCTGCAGTCATGGGTTGTCTACTTTATTGGCTGCGAACTAGTCTGTTACGGTCGGAAACAATTAGGGTGCATCAGATTCTTGGCGTTACTGCGTTAGCTGGAGTTTTTTATCTTGCGTTGCTTATGGTGATAGATGAGCATGCAAGAATGCTTGCTAGGTCTGCTTGGCTGGAGATAAAGGCGAGGTTTAGGGCTGTTTAGTCGTTGTTGTTCCATAGTTCGTTGAAGAGGGTTTTCATGGTTTTTATGAAAGCGTCGTAGTTTGTCCATAAAGCTGCGACTTTCTTTTTGCCGTTTTCCTTCCGAATTAGTAGGAGTAGTTGTTCGTTGTCCGCTATTATGAAGGTTGGTATGTCTTCAGCGTTCAGCTTCGAATATTTTGCCTTTTTCAGTTTGGTTTTTTCCACGAAGAAGCATGTTTTTGGAGAATAATTTGTGAGAAGTTGGACATTCACGCCTTTTCTGGAAGCCTTTTCAAGCTTGTCTAATAACCCTGAATGGTAAAAGTTGGCGATGTCGTTTTCCGATATGAAGGCCGAAATCTCCTTTCCGGCTTTGCTGAGTAGTTCATCTGCTTTTAGGCTTATTTGTTCTTCACCCTCAAGAATCTGGAAAACTTCTCTTCTTTCAGGTTCGATTTCCGGTTTTGGCAGTGAAAGCCATAGGTCAATGAGGTTTTGCCTTCTTTTTTCTAGAATGTTTAGTTTCATTTTTTTGGTTTCAATAAGTATGTCGAGAGCTTTTTCAAATGGTGCTGCAATAAATTTTAATGGTTTCTCAAAAACCGATGATACAAGACCCCTTTTCTCCAAGTCTCGCAGAATGCGGTAAGTCTCTGTTCTGTGAAGGGACAGGGCTTCTGAGATTTCGCTTGCTTTATGTTCGCCCGTTCTAGCCAAGTATATATAGACCTTGACTTCGTTTTTTGATAGCCCAAGCCCACGGAGGGCTTTTTCGATTATTTCTATGGCTTTGGCTGGCCCCTTATCCACTTTTATGAAACGCCATAATCCGCTGTTTTCGTCGTATAGTTTAACGATGCTTTCAGGTTTTTCGACGGATAACTCCATTTAAACCCCTTTTTAAAGCCACTCCTATTCTGATTCGAATCTAGAACTCGATTCGGTTGAAACCATATTTTATACTTCTGAATTCGAAATCTGAATTAGAAATATATATTCGCTAAAAAACTTATAACCAGCAACTTCCGAAAATAAAACGTCCAAGAGAGGAGAAAGGAGTTGTGCATTAAAAGTTTAGATCTGCCCATAAATCTGAGGTATTTCCTTGTCCCCAATAATAGTCATTGGCTGAGGCGGATCATCTTGGTTTTCGCCTTCATTCTATTTGACTATTTTTCAACATTGGCCTTTTGTCGTGCTCCATGGGAGGAGGCTAATGTTTATGCTAGGTTTTTCATGGAAAGTTTTGGCATACATGTAGGCTTAACAATTTTTGTTTTGGTGGCTAACACTCCCATTTACATGCTGTTGACGTTTGACTCGCATATCGTTAGGCTTCCTCCACGAATGGCTGTTGTCGCAGAGGCTTTCATGGATTTTGCTTTCGCATGGTTTATCGCGGGACTGCACTTTAATGGAGGAGCAAGCTGGTTTTGGTCGGCGCCTGGCCTTTTGAGGCAAGGTTTAGGTGCGGCACTATACCTCTTTTTCGCCTTTGTTTTTGTAAGGCCCATAAGTCATTTTTATGATAAGCACGTTCTCAGTGCGTAACAGTACGCCACATACTAACTCTATTATCTTGTCAAGACCATTTTTCCATTTGCTGTTGAGCTATGATCTTGTGTGTTGGCGGTTGGTATGGAAAATAAGGATGCGGCTACAAATGAAAATGTTGGATCTGGAGCGGCTGAGGAAAAGATTCAAGAAGAGAGTGTTGATGAAGCTTATTTCTTCCATCCATTAGAAGTTTCTGAAAGTGAGCAAACTTCAAGTCTTGAGGAGTTTGAGAAACATAAAGCGGATTTTGAACAAAAACTTCAAGAGCTTTTAAGAAGCATAAGTGAAGAAACCCTGCAGCTTAGCGAGTTTTTGATGGAAGAAGATAGGCTAATAAGAGAATTATGCGATTCACTTAAGCAAATTTTGAAGAAACTTAAAGTCTCGTTTTATATCCCACCGCGAGAAATCCCGATAAGGGGTAAAGTGAAGAAGGTTATTTTAAACGATGAATGCCACCTCATTCTAGTTTACGAGAAGGGCGAGGTGCACTCCGCTTTTTTGGCTGAGTACTCTCCGGAAATAGTTTTGGCCACTCTACTTGTGATTATGCCTGAGCTTGCAGAAGCCTTGACACTGTACAGAAAGAGAATAAGCACGCGCGTCAACCTTTTCGGGAGAATAAAGAAGGAACTAAAAAATGTTGTGAAAGCGATTGTTGGAAGCAAAGAAGCCATCGAAACAGAGAAAGAACCCAGAGATGCTGTTAAAGCCACATTAGATAGTGAAAGCCAGCCAACTTAGGTTTGGGGGCGCTGGATTTGGACGGGCCAGCAACGGAAATTCGAACCTTCTATTCGATTAGAGAAATTCGGGAAATGGTTGAGGCTGAAATAAGCCAACATAGGGCGTTGCTTGACGACTATAGCCAATGGTTGGGCACATTGTTAAGAAATCCGGAGTCTTCGAAAAAACCAGAGTGGGCTAAGAAGGTTTCAGAGCTGCAAAAAATTTTGAGGGCGGGGAGCAGAAAAGGCGAGAAGAAAGAGGAGAAACCTGCCTACTTATCTGATTGGGTTGTGTTTAAGGATTTGATGCTTTGCGCTGACGAGTTTGGTGAAGTGGAAATAATTTTTGAGGCTGTTGAGGAATTGAAAAATAAGATCGAAAGGCTTGAGAAAGCTAAAAATTCACTGGCTGAGCTTGAACGTTACGGCTTTGGAAAAGGTGTTGTTTACGTTACATACATCCATGAGGGTGTTCCAGAAAAAATAGCTGTCAAACCGAAAAAGACGCTGGAAGGCGAAGAAAAATTCAGGTTCGTGGCAGACTTTTCGGTTGTGAAGCAAATTTAGGCGCGTTAGCTGGCGCTGAACTCTATGAAGGCCCTTGTAAACTTTTTGATTAGATCATATGGATTTTCCACCACGCAGCTTGTCCGAATGTAGCGTTTAACCGCACTGCTATTCACACCTATACCAATTATGCCGATTCCCATACGTTCAACTTTCTTGATAGCTTCCTTTAGCTTTTCCTCTGCGTCTTCATATCCGGCGGGGAAAAAGTCTGAAACAACGATTAGCACTTTCGATTCTTCCAGTCGACCTTTGAAGGCTTGAGCAGCAAGCAGTATGGCGTCTGGCAGATACGTGAATCCTCCATGAGTTAGTCCGCCTATTCTGGCTCTTACTCTGGCGTCATATCTTTCTGAAAAATCTTTTATTATGTAAAATTTGTTGTTGAAGGCGTACATGCCCCAAGAGTTCTGGTTCAATATCAGCAGGCGAGCAACCTCCGCTAAGCATATGGCTATGCCTCTCACCTCGCCCTTGAACATGTTTAAGCTGTGGCTGGCGTCTATAAGTATGGACCAAGCGTCTTCCCGAGTTTGCAGTTCCTCTCTGACAAAGATGTCGGTGCGCTGGCTTTTGCTCGCGATAACTTGAATAGCTTCCTGCAGATCGACAAATCCACTTTCCTGTTTGAAGTCTTCGCCGCTTATATTCTTTAAGAGTCTTAGCTGATGAAGTATGCGTCTTACTGGGCTGCCTAAAAGTTCTTTTCTTCTTTGGAATTCCGCATAGTCTTCTGTTGGAAATGTAAAATCCTCGAATTGTGTGTTTTTGCCGGCATCCATGTACACTTTCAAAATCTTTACATCGACGCTTTCACGTTCCAGCCAGCTTGCTATGGCTCTGTGAGCTTCTCCCTCGTTTTCCAAATCCTTTGCGTCGACAAATTCTTGCCCGACGGTCCGCAGCGTCTCAGCTAAAAGCGGTTTGATTTCCTCTTCGCTGGGTATATGCTCACTGTAAAACATGTCATTTGTTCCATGGCTTTCGGTGTGCAAGAGAGACGGCACTTCAAAGGCTTGGCCGTAAACGGTTAAAGCATCATAGATCTTGTTTGCATATTCTATTTTCTCGTCGGCTGTGGGCTTTTCGCCTATCTTCTGCAGCATGGAGGTTACGGCTTCGACGTCCACTTGCAAGTCGCTTTCAACGTGCCCCTTAAACTTTCCAAGGTTATATCTGAGGAGGGTTGAGGTCATGGCTCTCGCAATGTCGTTTGGAAGCGCTTCAGCCCCCTTCATTCTGAGGTAGGAAATCACATTCGCGTAAACTGTTTCTGGCAGCATCCAGCTGAAATGTTTTCTCAAATTTTTGTCTATTACAGCGTCTTCTATTAGGCTGACGACAAAAGCGGCTAAGTTAAGCTGTTTCCCCTTCGCCCATTTTGAATAAACTGTTAAGTCAGAAAGAAGCGCATGCAAGCTTAAGTGGTAAACGGAAGCCTTAAACAAATACCATATAATCTTCTTGTGGGTTGGGTTTTGGAGGTTGAACTTTAACCCTTGAAAAGCAACACTACCGCTGTCAAGTTTTTTGGGCTTGACTAAATGCAGAACATAGCCCCTTTCGTCTTTGCCCAAATAGGGATATCTCAACTTGTCATGAAGGAGAATTTTGATTTCACTATAGTGTTTTTTTGTAACCCGAAGGGCGGTTGACCAAGCGAAGTCAAAAAAGTTCAAGGTTTAAACCCTTATAGCCCCGCGTTTTACGATGAGCCGAATATGGATTCGACGATGCGTTTGACTACTGCTTGGATTTCTACGTCGTCGCTTGTTGTTCCAACAATTGTTTCAACAGCCGCTTCTATGGGCGGACAGCCGTCAGCTATCAATGTTGCCCAGTTTATCAAGTCTCCTGGAGACGGCCCATAAGGTAGGTCACCGTTCTTATATTGTCTTCGGAGTTCGGCGCCCACGCGGACTATTTTTTCGGCTATTTTTAGGTCTACGCCGCTTCTCTTGGCTATTAACTCTATTTCTTCTTGGGCTATTCTGTCGCCTACGCTTAGGTAGTCGAAGTTTATCCAGACCGACATGCGTCTTCTTAAAGCGACGTTTAGCGGTTTCGTTCCAACAAATTCGGCCGAGAAGGGGTTCATAGAGATTATTAGGTAGCCGTATGGGTTCTATGCACTATTTCGTTGTCCTTTTCGGTTAAGACTATGTGGCCTCTGGTGTCTAGGACTGGGTTAAGTCTTGAGGCTATGTCTTGTTTCATCATGTTCGCCTCGTCTAGGTAGAGGATGCCGCCATGTCTGCACCACATCACTATTTGGCCGTCAACCCAGTTTTCTTTTCCTAGGCCTATATATCTGCCAAACAAATCATAAGAGGATGTTTGCAGTCCACAGTTTATCTCCCATATGGGTAGGCCGCACAACTCGGCGATCAAATATACTATGTGGGTTTTTCCGGTTCCGCTTGGGCCTACTAATGCGCATTGTTTGAAGTAATAGAGGGCGCGAACTATTCGCTCAACATAGTTAAAGCCTCTATCCACGTATTCGGGAGTGTTTCGAGGTATGAGGGAACGCACTGACTCTGGAAAAACATAACCGGGGTGTAGATCATACTTGTCTATGCGGTATTTTTTCCTAAGTTCGGCGTATCTTTCCTCATCACTTGTCGCCGTCTTTGTTATTGAAACGGATATTTTCGTGTCTTTGATGGCTGTTCTTGTTTGTTCTTCTGTAATCAGTTTGGCCTGGGCTGGTTTTCTTCTTCCGCCTTGGAATCCGAAGCCAACGGCTACGGCTGGTTTTTCCTCCAGCTTCTGGTTTGAGTGGGACAAAATGCGTTCCCTCTTTTTCAAATAGATTATTTGTTTGCATGTAATTAAATATTACTTCTTGCGATTCAATACGTTTAATTAACCACAAAACTACAGCAAAAGCTCAGCTAAAATTTGTTGAGCTTGGGTTTTGTTGTGGGCTTTTTTGATTATGGCTTTTCCTGTGTTGTAGAGGCGTATGGCGAGGTTTTTGTAGGTTATGTCAAAAATTATTCCGGCGACTGTTCTTTCCACTTTTGCTTTTTTGAGGATTTTGCCTATTGCCTCGTCTTTTTTCTCGTATTTGAAGTGGACTATTATGTCTTTTTCTTCACCGCAGGCTTCTTCTATTCTGGCTATGTATTCTTCTAGGCTTGGGTTTGCGTTCATAGGGATTCCTCAATTTCTTTTAGGGCTTCGATGAAGCGGTCTATTTCTTCGCGGGTGTTGTAAATGTAGAAGCTTGCTCTTGCTGATGAGGAGATGTTGAATTTTTGGTGGAGGGGTTGGGCGCAGTGGAAACCGCTCCTAATCATTATGCCATAGCTGTCCAAAAGCAGGGCTATATCGTGGGAGTTAAAGCCTTCAACATTAAAGGGTATTATCCCGCATTTAAGCCCGGCATCTTTTGGCCCATAAACAGTGACTTTTGAGCATTCTTTTAGGCGTTTTAAGGCGTATTCCGTCAAGCTGCATTCGTGGGCTTTCACGTTTTCCATTCCAAGAGCTTTCAGGTATCTTATGGCGGCTGTTAAGCCAACGGCCCCGCATATGTCGGGGGTTCCAGCCTCAAACCTCCATGGAAGTGTGTTCCAAGATATTGTGCATCTACGTGTTTCGGGGTTGAAGGATACTTCCCTAATCATTTCGCCGCCGCCGTGGAATGGTTCCATTTTTTCTAGGATTTCCTTTTTCCCGTAGAGCACGCCTATTCCGGTTGGTCCAAGCATTTTGTGTCCGGAGAACGCCAAAAAGTCGCAGTTCAAGTCTTGCACGTTTACAGGCATGTGAGGTACGGACTGGGCGCCGTCAACCAGCACTAGGGCGCCTTTTTCGTGGGCTAGTTCCACCACTGTTTTTACGTCGTTTATGACGCCGGTCACGTTTGAGACTTGGGTTATGCATACCAGCTTTACCTTGGAGGTTAGCATTTCCTTCAAGGATTCATAGTTTAGTGTGCCGTCTGGGTTTATGTCGACGTATTTAACCTTGAAGCCCTTTATTTTTGAGAGGATTTCCCATGGGACGATGTTGCTGTGGTGTTCCATAAGCGTCACGAGGACTTCGTCTTCCGGTTTGAGGTTGTTGAGCCCCCATGAGTAGGCGACTAGGTTTATGGCTTCTGTTGTGCCTCTTACGAAGACTATTTCTTCAATGCTTTCGGCGCCTATGAATTTGGCTGTTTCTTCGTGGGCTTCCTCGTAGAGTTCTGTGGCTTCCAGCGAAAGCGTGTGCACTGCGCGGTGAACGTTAGCGTTGTATTTCTCATAAAAATCTTTCATGGCTTCTATGACTTGTCTCGGTTTTTGGGACGTTGCCGCGTTGTCAAAATAGATGAGTGGATGATTGTTCATTTTCCGTTTCAGTATAGGGAAGTCTTCCCTAACCTTGTATGGATTAAACATTTTTGCTGCCTTCTTCCGCCGTCTTCATCTTCTTGGCTAAGATTTTCGCCAATTCCTCTTCTTCCAGTGCTTGTTTTTCCTCGAAGGTTAACTCTTCCGGCAGCCATTCAGGCTTTTGCCCCTTCATTTTATAGTAGGCTCGAATGGCTCGTCTTAAGGCTCCAACCGCCAATATGCCACAGTGGAATTTGACGGCTGGAAGCCCTCCAACATCTTCGGCGATGCTTTTCCAACCTATTTTCCAAGCATCTTCGAGTTTCATTCCCTTCACTTTTTCAGTTACAATGCTTGATGTGGCTATGTTGGCGGCGCATCCATAGCTTTCGAAGGTTGCCTTTTCAACAACGTCTTGATCGTTGATTTTTAGGTAGAATGTGATCATGTCCCCGCATTGAGGGTTGCCGGCCACCGCCGAAACCGTGGCGTCCTCCATCTTCCCCAAATTCTTAGGGTTTCTGAAAAGTTCTAGGATTTTTTGGCTGTAGGGTAATGGCACACGCGACATACTATTCCACCACCGTTGAGCCTGTTATGCCTCTAAGCCTTTCAACGGCTTTGGGTAAAACCTCCAAAACGTATTTTATGTCTTCTTCTGTGTGGAGGCGTGTGACTTTCATTAGGATGCTGCCGTGGGCTTCTTCGAAGCGTCTTCCTATGGCGGTTAAAACGTGGCTTGGCTGGAGTATGCGTCTTGTGCAGGCGCTGCCGCTTGAAACGTATACGCCGTTTAGGCTTAGCTCAATGGTTAGGGCTTCGCCTTCACAGCGCAAGAAGCTTATGTTAACGTTGTCCGGCGCCCGCTTCTCGCCTTTCGGCCCGTTAAGCCTAACGTCTGGTATTTTGCCCATTATGCCTTCAATAAGCATGTCCCGCAGTTTTTTCGTGTGGCGGATGTTTTCCTCAAACTTTTCGAACATCAACTCGGAAGCCTTTGCGAAGCCAACGATTAAGGGCGTGTTTTCCACTCCGGGCCAAAGCTTCTGGGTGCCTATTTGCCCCTCCAGTATCCTTTCAATGTTTACGCCTTCCCTAACGTATAGGGCGCCCACTCCGCGTGGCCCCAGTATCTTGTAGCTGCTTATTGTTGCCATGTCCACGCTGGTTTCTTGCACGTTGAATGGTATTTTTCCGTAGGCGTCTGAGGCGTCTGTATGGACTAGGGCGTTTGGGTTTTTGTCTTTGACTATTCTGGTTATCTCTTTTATGGGTTGTATGGTTCCGATTTCATGGTTCACCGCCGAGAAGCTTGCTAGGACGGTTTCACGGTCAACAGATTCCTTAAGCTTTTCCAG
>CAZZMT010000014.1:0-3806 GCA_964655395.1 uncultured Candidatus Bathyarchaeia archaeon
CGTTAAAATACAAGACTTCTTTTACCCGCATCAACCCCACGTTAACAATCCGGCATAAACGCCGTGAACGGACTTGGACTTGAACATATTCCGGTGAAATCCTACAATTATTTTTGTCCAGTTTCTGTTAGGAGACATTAAGAGAATAGAGTTGAATAGCTCACAATTTTATGTGAAGGTTTCAAAGGTGCAAATGTTTTAAATGTCCAGCATCTTTGTTTGACGAAGCTGGGTGATATTTAAAATCATTTAGTTGCATTCAGAGTCATGTAGCCCTTAGGGATTAAACTTGACTAGTTTAATTATGTTGCTTATGATAATGGATAGCCCCACGGATATTATTAATCCGGCGAGGAATCCGAACCACCCTATGGTTTTGTTTGCCAAGATGTTGAAGAAGAAGCTTATGCTGAGCCAAAAGACGATTCCAGAAACAGTTCCGCCTATTTTGTCCATGGGTTCATGGAAAAATATTCTTAAAGCTAAGATGAAAACGTGAAAAACACCAAAGATAAGGCAAAACTGCATGGCTGCAGTATACAAAATTGGATAGTTATGTTTTGGTTCTGGAAAAACAATTTTTCCAGCCGCCTCGGTGAGTTGCCAATTTTCAAGGGTGAAAAAAGACTTAACTTGTTCTTTAAGATTCGGGGTGGCTATCCAAATTATTCCAAAGAACAAGAGGAAAAATCCAAATGTGAGAAGGCCAAGCCAGTCTGCCTTTTTTATGGGTTTTTCACAGCCATGCATAATTCGACGCCTACTCAGTTAATGATAATGATTGCTTATTAAAACTATTGACATGTAATCAGTAGTCTTAAAAGATAAAACTATAAACCTAATTTGAAAGGGGAATGTTTAACATGAAAATCCTATTTGTTGAACCTCCAAAAGACATTTGGTTTGTGATGGGTGAATATCTTCCGCCTCCTTTCGGGATACTTCAGCTTGCCGCATATCTTGAGAGGGAGGTTAAGGGCGTGGAGGTCGAAGTGCTAGACTGCAATGCTCAACAAGTGGATTGGAAGGGGATGGAAAAGAGAATCGAGGCTTTTGACCCCGACATTGTAGCGTCAAGCGCTCTGGCCACATGCAACACCTACCTCGTCGTCAGAACATTGGAAACCGCAAAGCGGGTAAACCCGAACATACTGACGATTGCTGGCGGACAGCATTTTACAGCAACAGCCCAAGAGAGTTTAGAAGCATACCCTGAAATCGACGTTATTGTTCGAGGGGAGGGCGAGCAAACCTTGGCAGAGCTTGTAAAGAAGGCCTCCAAGAAAGATTTTCCAAGGATTAGGGGCATATCTTTTAGATATAATGGGAGAATCTTTCACAATCCACCGAGACCACTAATCGAAAACCTGGATGAGCTCCCATACCCAGGTTATCACTTTGTCAAAGACGTGGTTCACAAATATCATTTCGCAGCAATGGCTGGCCGCAACCTTCCTTACGCTTTAATTGAGGGTTCACGGGGCTGCCCCCACAACTGCACTTTTTGTTCTCAATGGCGGCATTGGCAGGGAGTGTGGAGGGTGAAATCACCCAAACGGATAGCAGATGAAATGAAGTTTTGTTACGAAAACTATGGCAGCAGGTTCATTTGGTTAACAGACGACAACTTTGGCTTTGGAAAACGCGCAGACGACTTGGCTAACGAGATCATTCAAAGGGGAATCGCTGAGGATATAATGTGGTTTGCGCAGGCAAGATGCGACGATGTTGTAAAACATAGAGATGTTCTGCCAAAAATGAGAAAGGCTGGGCTAAGGTGGGTTCTTTTAGGCGTAGAGAATCCAAGGCTATCAACTCTTGAGGCGTTTAGAAAGAAGATAACTCCAGAAGACGCTAAAAGGGCTGTTAAACTGTTAAAGGAGAATGACATTTTCGCTCATGCAATGTTTATAATTGGTGAGCGAAAAGATACCCTAGAATCAATCGCGGATTTAAGGGAGTTTGTGAATGAGTTAGATCCAGACTTCGCCATATTCGCTGTTCTCACACCATTTCCTGGGACAGAGCTTTTTGAAGAAGCAAAAAGAAACGGGTGGATAGAAGACTTCAACTGGTCCCACTATGACATGGTTCACGCCATAATGCCAACAGAAACCTTATCAAGAAAAGAGGTTCAAGAAGAGCTCTATAAATGTTACCGAAGCTTCTACGGTTCTCTGGGAAGAAGACTGCAAGGATTGTTTTCAGAAAATGAGATGAAACGGAGAGTTTACTGGTATGTGGCTTTCCGGGGCATAGTTAGGCAATTTAAAAAGCTTTTATAGGCTGGAAGCCATATGCCAAACAGCAGCAGCCTTTTCCTCACATTTTATCTTAGCGTATCCCTCTTCGGAGTATTTTTTGTGCTTGTGCTAGCACTTAATCCCCCTACGATTTACGAGAGTTTTCCATGGCGAAAACCGGTAGTTGGCTTATTTTTCGGCATTATCTGTGTATTGGGGATATTTGCTGCGCTGTTTCCTCGGCAATGCATGGGATCCATTCATTTTAGGTCAAGCGAGAAAAACTTCAAATCACGCTGGGTTCCAGCCACATCGAAGGGGCATCATCCACGCTGTCAAAAATTTTACTCCCATGTAATAAAAATAAGAGACCGCATTCTCTGTGCAGCATGCACAGGTCTGCTTGTTGGAGCACTCTTAGCCATTGCTGGAACAATTTTATACTTCTTCCTTGGATTGGGTATAAACGAAAGTTTGCTTTCCGTATCTGTGGGAACCTTTGGAATACTCATAGGATTTTTTCAACTGAAGTTTAGGGGATTCGCCCGTTCAATACTTAACGTTTGCTTTGTTGTCGGTTCTTTTTTAATCTTGGCTGGAATAGACCGGTTGGTTCAAAGCGTAATCATTGATTTATTTGTTACGCTTTTGATTATATTCTGGCTTTTCACCAGGATACAGCTTTCGCATTGGGATCATGAAAGAACATGTAACAGGTGTAAATCTCTAAACAAAACTTGCGAATTAGAGAAAAGGCAGGGCTAGTATCTGCGGCGTAGTCCGTAAAGGGCGCCTATGATTATTAATATGCCGAAAATTATTATGGCAAACGGCCATATCTCAACAGTTTTAGGAATCAGTCCAGCTTGTTGCAAAAGCCATATGCAACCTGCAAGCAAGATTATTATGCCGATGGCTAAGCCCACAACAGCCCCGCCACGAGGAATTCCGAAGCATTCCTCTTCAGCCTCAAAACATTCAGCTTCATGTTTTCTACGGCGTTCATGTTCCTTAGTAGGGTAAAGAGACGCCCCACATTGTGCACATACCGTTGCATCGTCAGGATTTTTTGCACCACACTTAGTGCAATAAACCATGTTACTCTCTCCCCACTACATTCATTACGTAACATTCTTAAGACTTTTGGTCTCAGACCATCTGTAGCGACCTTTCAAAGCTGAGAAATTATATTAAAGTGCGTTACAAAGAGTTTTATAGCATTAACAGATTACAATTTGACTATGGATAAGGAGATCTACGCAAGAATAGGTTCCATTGTGCTTTTCATTAATGGTTCTGTTGAGATGCTGGCACCAGTGATGTTGCTTGCGCCTACGGAATTTCTTCCAGCAGGTTTCCAAGAAAAAATCATTTTTTGGGCATCGCTTAGCACTATTTATGGTCTATCCAGATTGATTGCGGGTTGAAATTCCAGACTTTTATGAGCGGTTTAAGGAGAAATTCGCAAAGCCTCAATGGTTCAATTTGCCAGAAAAGCCTAAAGCGGGCTATAAAGGGCCGGAGCCCCCATGCATAAAGGCGCTTCTCGAGGGCGTTGAGATG
>CAZZMT010000015.1:0-16984 GCA_964655395.1 uncultured Candidatus Bathyarchaeia archaeon
GAATTTGCCACAACAAAGCCTGCTGTTTCCAGCGCGTACCACGGGTTTGCATGTTACACAAATGGTTTCGACTCGATGCGGGCTGTTCTCCTTTTAAATGTTTTAACTGGAAATGTTGATAAGCCGGGTTCCCTATTGCTAACTGGCAGCCCGCAAGGACTTGACCCGCCGCTGAATCCGCCGATAAAAGTCCCGGAGGAGGAGAGGGCAAAAATAGAGAAGCCTTCCTTGCGTGAGGCTTTGGGATTTTTTGTTGCGCCAGACCTTCCCTCTGCGTTATTACCAAAGGTTATACTCGAGGGGGAACCCTACCCAGTTAAGGCATTAATTCTCTCTCAGATTAACCCCGTTATGAGCGACGCCAACACGAAGCTTTGGATTGAAGCTCTTAAGGCCCTTGAATTTTCAGTAGCCATAGACATTTATCTTAGTGAGACAGCCTTGTATTGCGACATCGTCCTTCCAGACGCTTGCTATTTCGAGAGATATGACATACTCCAAGGGTTTAACCATTCACCCATGGTTTTGTATGCTGAACCAGCAGTGCCACCCCCAGGAGAAGCCAAACCCATCTACGAAATAGTTAAAGGGATAGCTGAAAAAATGGGTTATGGAAAGTACTTCAACTGGAAATCAGAGGAAGAATGGATGAGAAACATCATAGAAGGCTTGCCATTTACGCTGGACGAACTTAAACGGAAAGGATTCTGGATTGGCAAGCCAAAATATAGGAAATATGAAGACGGACTGAAAACTCCTTCAGGAAAAGTTGAAATATACTCTATGCTAATGGAAGTTGTGGGCCACAACCCGTTACCCGAATTTAAAGAACCAAAAGTGGTCCCTGATGAAAAGTACCCTTTTAGATTGATAAGCGCAAGGATGCCTTTCCATGCGAACCTCGTAACACAGAACATTCCAATGTTGATGGACATTGAAAACGAAAATTGGGCGGAGATAAACCGTAAAGATGCTGAGAAATATGACATCAAAAATGGAGACTACATCATTATAGAGTCGCCTTTGGATAGCATAAAAGTTAAAGCTAGAGTGACGGAGGGCATTGTCCCCGGTGTTATTGCGGTCATTCATGGTTTCGGTTTTGGCCATTGGAGCATGGGAAACACTGCAAGGGGGAAGGGTGCAAACGTCAATAAACTTATAGACACATATGTTGACCCTGTTAGTGGGGCTGTAGCCTATAACGAATGCAAAGTTAGAGTGAGGAAAGCTTGATGTCGACGCGTAAAGGCTTTTTTGTTGATATTGAAAGATGTATCAAATGTCATGCTTGCGAAATAGCATGTCGTGTCTGGAACGGCATTAATGTACCCTCCTACCGCACGGTTATGGAAATTGAAAACGGAGTTTTTCCAAGAGTTGAAAGGACAAATGTTTCTATTGCATGTATGCATTGTGAGGAGCCTTACTGTATGGCTGCGTGTCCCACCAAAGCCATCTGCAAACGAGAGGACGGCGTAGTCCTCGTTGATAAGGATAAATGCATCGGCTGTAGGCTTTGCAGCTGGGTCTGCCCATTCGGCGCGCCAAAGTATGGGCCAGACCTCAAAATGCAGAAGTGCACGTTTTGCAGCGACCGCCCCGACTGGATGCCCAGGGCATGCGAAGAAGTTTGTCCTACAGGTGCAATAGTGTGCGGTACAATAGACCACCTTGAAAAAGTGACTGAAAAGCGAAAGGGGCAAAGGCTGATCTCCCTTTTGAAAGGTAAAAAGGCGGTCCTATACATCTTACCTTAAGGTTCTGATTTTTTGTTGTCAGCTTTAACGCCGCTAAGTATGCAATAACCTATTTTTCCCGTAAGCCATAAGTAAAAGGAGATTGTCTGAAGAGTTTTCATGCTACATTTTTTGGGAAAACTTTCAACCATCAACTCCCCCGCGCTCACTATTTTCTTGAAGCTTATTTTACGGCTCTTCAAATACTGGCAAATCTGTCTCATAACTTGACGAGAAAGATCCGCCGTTACAATCTTTGTTAAGCCTGCTTTCTCAAATTCGCTAATGTATTCGCTTAAAGTTTTGGCGCCAGCAATACAGCTGGCTTGTAGTAGGAAATTATTTAATTTCGGAGGAAGCGTTTCCTTCAACACAATATCTGACACAACAACTTTTGATTCTGGTTTAATTACTCTCCGCATTTCAGACAACGTTTTCTGCATGTTTGGAAAAAGACATAACGAGCACTCGCTTATAGCTGCATCAAACACGTTATCTTTAAAAGGAAGACTTTCAGCGTCTGCAATTAAAAAAGTAATTTTAGTATCAAGTTCAACCCCTTTCGCCAGAGCGTTTGCGTATATAACCATTTTCTGCGACAAATCTACGCCTGTAACGCTTGCTTCAAGGTTTGCCGCTACATAAATCGCGGTATCACCTATGCCTGACGCCACGTCTAGAACGTGGGCGCCTTTGTTAACCCCAGCCTCTTTCAGCATCACTTCTGTTGTCTCCACCCCTCCAGGATGATAGCATATTGGAACAAAACTTTTGGGGCCCTTTTTTAGAATCTTTTCATAAAAGTTTACAATGGAAGTTTTTAGTTCCAAGTCTTCTCTCATTTATAGATTCCCAAGCACTGTCTTTATTTTTTCTCTTTCGTTCTGTGAAATTTTGCCTAAACGAGAAATTCTTGCATTCATGGTTTGTAGAAAGTCAACGGTTTTGTCGTATTGTGGAACGGTTGTGGTTGTGGACTGCAGTCTAAGTGGGTTTACCCCGTAACGTCTTAAATCGTCCTTAAGTTTGGTTGTGTATTGGCGTAGTTTTTCTCCAGAGAAGGGACTGTCGTCACCCTCAATTAGGCCTACTCCATCGGCACCGAAAGCGAACGCTGTAAGGACATGCTTTATCCCAACACGCATGCAGCTTGGCACCGGTATGGGTCGAACGTTAGAAATATAGCTGTACCTCCTTGTCCCAGCAAGGTCGAGGGAAGCGTATGCTGTGGTTTTTTCGACAAAAACTATTATTTTCGGCTCGGCGATTTCCCCTTCACATACACCCTTAATCTGTTCGATAAACTGTTCTTCAGTGAAGTTTGCAAGGTCCACAGCGTTTTGCGGACAAGCTGTTACACAAGCGCCACAGCCTATACAAGCCACCGGAACAATTTTGACCGTTGATTCTTCAAGCTGAAGCGCGCCCACTGGACATGCGTCAACGCAGTGGCCGCAGAGATTACATTTATCAACATTTATTCTGGGCACTTCTGGGGGATGTTCAAGCATCCCCTTGCCAATGAACGATGCAACCCTGGAGGCTGCCGCCATAGCCCCCTCAACCGATTCTCTAATGTCTTTTGGGCCAAGCGCGCATCCACATACAAAAATTGCTCTTCGCAGGCTGTCCACCGGGTCAAGCTTGTAGTGTTTTTCTAAGAGGAATCCGTCGGTTCCAGTGCTGATGCCGAAAACTTTTGCTAAGGCTTCAGTTCCATTGCTTGGAACAATAGCTGCGCTAAGAACTACCATGTCAAAGTTTTCCTCAATATCAATTCCAGAGACCGTGTCCACAGCTTTGACTGTCAGTCCATCCTTTGTAGGTATAACTCTTGAAGGCAAGCCCCTAATGAATTTTACACCTTGATCTTTTGCTCTGCTGAGAAATTCCTCGTATCCTCTTCCAGCCGCTCTTAGGTCTTGGTAGAAAATCCAAGGTTCAGCTCCAGCTACGGCTTTCATGAGAATTATGGACTGCTTTATTGCAACCATACAACCTATTTTGCAACAGTATTCCCGTGAACCTTCCCTAAGCGCTCGACTTCCAGCACATAGGATGAAGGCAACTTTCTTTGGGGGTTTCCCGTCTGAAGGCCTGCGAAATCCTAAACGCATTATGCGTTCGAACTCAAGGTTTGTTACGATATCCGGATGCTTTCCATAAGAGTATTCACTCAAGTGTCGTAGGTCAATTAAGTCGTAACCTGTGGCAATCACAATCGCACCAACATTAAGCTCAATTTCTTTAGGCTTTTTAGAAAAGTTTATTGCCTTCGGGCCGCAAACGTCCATGCACCTGTAACATTTAATGCAGCGGTCAACATCAATTACATAAATACGGGGCACGGCCTGGGGATACGGGATGTATATGGCCTTTCTCAGTTCCAAATTCTCGTCGAACTCGTTTAATATTTGAACAGGACAAACTTTCGCACATTCATCGCACCCCGTGCACCTGCTCTCGTCCACATATCTTGGCTTCACTTTAATTGTTACGGTATAATCTCCAGGTATGCCTTTCATCGCAACGGGCTCTGCCATAGTGATTATCTGAATGTTTGGGTTTTGTGAAGCCTGAACCATCCTCGGCGCCAATATACAGTAGGAACAGTCTAGAGTTGGAAAGGTTTCACTTAACTGCGCCATGTGGCCTCCAATGCTGGGGTTGCGCTCAACCAAGTAGACCTTATAACCCTTAGCTGCCAGTTCAAGAGCTGCCTGGATCCCTGCGATCCCTCCTCCAATAATAAGCACATCTTTCTTAACCATAGTTTTAATTGGTTCTAGTTCCTCTAAGTGTCTTGCGCGGTTAACTGCGCCTCTTATTAGGTCTACAGTTTTAAGGGTGGCTTTTTCAACATCACTGTGAACCCAGCTGCAGTGTTCCCTTATATTCACCATTTCCAGAAGATACGGATTTAATCCAGCGTCTGAAACAGCCTTTCGGAAAGTTTCAAGGTGAAGTTGAGCTGAACAAGCAGCTACAACTACTCTGTCTATGCCTTTCTCCTTTATTCCATCCTTAATTATTTTTTGTCCCGTTGTGCTGCAAAGGTAATCATATGTTTCGACCACCCTTACATCTCTGAAATGTTGAACCTTTTCCTTGACTTTTTCGACATCTACGACTCCTTTAATGTTGCGGCCACAGTGGCAAATATAAACTCCAATCACCTTATTCAGCTCCGTTAAGATATTGACGTTTATCTTACATCTAGTTACATTACTGTGCTGTGTTTTTTAATTCTTATATGCCTATCTGATTCAAAAGGCGCTATTCTTCTTATTCTTTGAACGAAATTTGGTTTTCCTTTTCATTTTGCGCGTTGTAAGTCATCGGTCAAAGCAGTAAAACTTTATATCAAGAGAGTTCTCCTAAAAAATTTTTATGCTGGAAAGTTTAAATGGTCTCCAGAACAACCGTTAAAATTAAATCGCGCAAAAAAGTGGTGTTGGAAAGAGCAACGTTATCAGCACGTCAAGTTTTAACCGTAAACTCTGAGCTTTGCGTTGGGTGTGGAATTTGTGAAAAAATTTGCCCAGAAAAAGCCGTGATAAAATCGCCCGCAAACGTTCACGAGGGAAGGTTGGTAAAGAAATGTCAAATCGACATAGATGCTGAAAAGTGTCTCTTTTGTGGCGAGTGTGTGGTTTTATGCCCTCTAAATGCGATTAAAATAGAAATTGATGGAAGAGAAACGATTCCGGTTATTGAAAGCGGAGCTTTTCCCGAAATTATGAAGGATATTTCTGTTGATGTAGACTTATGCAACCCCGTTTGCAAAATGGCTTGCCAACAGGTCTGCCCGACAAAAGCAGTGAGAATAATTACGGACGGCGAGAAATCTATTGAAAAACTGAAAATTGTTGATGTTCAAATAGAAAGGCAACTCTGCATTTTCTGTAAAAAATGTGAAGCCGCATGTCCGCTAGGCGCCATTAAAGTGGTGAAACCCATCAATGGAATCATAAAAGTGAATACAAGCCTATGCCTTGAAAAATGTCAAGTTTGCGTTGATATTTGTCCTTCAAAGTGCATAAGCCTTGAAAAAGGAGGAAAACCTGCGGTGGATGAAAAATTTTGCATATTTTGCGGCGCATGCCAGGAGGTTTGTCCAACAAAAGCTATTGACCTCGAAAGGAGAGCAGTTTTGCATTCAGAGATTAAATCCGGCGCGTGGAATGAAGCCTTAGAAAAACTTACTTCTTATCAAACCCTAGTTAAAGAATTGAATGTTAAATGTAGAAAAAAAGCGTACACTCGAGCGTATGGCATCGAAGTCAGCGCCACTTTGCTTTTAAAGTAGCCAATTGTGGTGGTGAGCATTTATTTGCAAAACGGCTCATCCCATATTTGTCTATTTTTCAACGGCTCAAAAAGTAATACAATTTGTATTTTCCAGTTCAGCCTACAGATTTTGCTTTGAAATTGTTCATTGTCCCTTATTTAGGCTTTCCCTTTATCCCTTTCCACTTCAGAAGCAAGGTGGCCGCGCACCATTAACGCTTCTTCCATGAAGGTAGCCCATACGCTACATCTACAGCGTCTTAATCGCCTCTGAGCTCCACACAGTCTAGGTTTTTGAAGAGCCTTGCTTTGGCTGCTATGTTTTGGGAGCGTTACCGCAGACTTTTGTTTTAGGTTCCATGTTTGCTTTCTCCCTTCCAATTTTGAACATGAGGACAATTCATTTTCTCGTTTCTCGTCGAGTTTCGTTGTAAAGCTGATGCTGCGCGGTTAAAAGGCTTCGAAGACGCTGGGCACGAATCATCGATTTTCTGAAAAAATTTAATATACAGGCGGATTTCTTTAATGTGTGAAACACATGAGTTCAGACAGAGTTAAAATCATTGTAGAGAGACTTAAAACTAAACATTCGGGAGAGGAAGTTCGATACAGCGGCTGCTACCCGATGTGTCATGGCGGCGGATGCATTCTGAAGCTACGCATAAAGGATGGAAAGATAGTCTGCGTTGAACCTGATGATCTCTATAACAGAAACGTCGCGAGAGAAGATGAAGTTCTTAATGATCTAGATTTCGTCAAGCAGAGGTTACAGCAACGGCCATGCGAGGTCGCCTATGCTTTCCCTGAAATGATAAACCATCCCCAACGCATATTATACCCGTTAAAGAGGGCTGATTGGAGCCCTGAAAACCCGAATCCTCAAAATCGGGGGAAAAGCGGTTTTGTAAGAATTTCATGGGATGAAGCCATAAGCTTGATCGCTGAGGAGATAAAAAGGTGCATTGAGGATAATGAAAATGGGCACGTCCGAGGGAAAACATAATAAATATTGTGTCATGGTGGGTTATCCTGACACATACTTTTTGGATAACCTGTTAGGCTGGTTGAACTGCGGTATTCAGGGCTGGGGATGGTGTTCCTTCGATCCTGAAAGGCAAACCATGCATCTTATGTACGGCATGGCTATGGGTGAATATGCGGTTCCCCCAGAGGCAAGAGCACTGCCAGATTCAGCTAAGTATCCAACCCCAATTGAGTGGGGCAGTATGGCGGATATGTTGTTAAATAGCAAGTTAATCATTTTATGGGGGGCTACTCCCGACGTTCACCATTATGGGCCGGGCCACAACGTTGCATATTTTATTCGACTAGCTAGGGAGAGAGGAACCCCTGTAATTGCAATTGATCCAAGATATAGTGCAACGGCTGAAACTCTTTGTGATCAATGGATCCCCATCAAGCCAGGCACGGACATGGCTATGATGTGCGCAATGGCATATGTACTCTTCAAAGAAGATTTATACAATCATGAGTTTGTTGAAAAATGGGTGGAGCCTAAAGGCTTTGATATGTGGCGAAGATATATTATGGGCGAACCTAAAAGTCAAGATAACCCGTATGGCGATGGTGTGCCCAAATCGCCGGAATGGGCTGAGAAAATATGCGGTATTCCAGCTGAAACAATTTATGAACTCACAAGACTATATGCAAAATCCAAGCCTACCTTTCTATGGAAGAACTGGAGCGTAGCCAGGAAAAGTCGCGGAGAGAACGTGGCGAGGGCTGCAGTTATACTTCAGTCAATGATGGGCTACGTTGCAATGCCTGGAGGTTCCGCCTTAGCTAATCCGTGGAGCAGATTTAGAATTGAGCCGTTCCACCTGTTCTATACACAATACGAACAGCGCGCCCAAAGAACGCCCCACGAACCCAACATAAACCCCAGAATGTATAGAAGTACAAGATTTGGTCAAATGCTCTACTTACTTGAAAAAGTTGAAAGGGGAGAAATGAGCAGCGAGGAGTTTAGGAGGATAATTGGATGGAACTGTGACCCAGCACATCCAGACCCCAATCCGAAGATACTGTTTCACGGAAATTATGGTTTTCGATCCACCACAAACGCGATCGTTACGGCTCCCTACGCAGCAAACCACGTTGTTAAAGCACTAAGTAGACTTAGACTTATAGTTAGCTTTGCTTCATTTATGACGCCAACGGCAAGGTTTTCAGATATAATATTGCCAGTACTGGACCAATGGGAGGATGTGCAAATTCTATGCATTAACGAGTTTCTTCAGTATTTTCCACGTTTAGTCCCACCAAGAGGTGAGGCAAAGCATCATATGTGGATTTACGCGAAGATAGCTCGGGCCTTAGGCATTGGACCGGCTAAATATCTACCAATATATGTTAGTGATGAAAGCTGGGACCAAGACATAGAGGATTTCTTTGACATGTGTTACGAACAAATTAAGGAAATGTTAGAGAGGGGTATCGAATATTATGGAGGCAAAGTTGACAAACCCTTACCATCCTCTGAAGAAATTAAGAAGCATCCTATTGTTAATTTAAATGAGTACTTTGAAAAACCTTTACAGCCATGCTACAGTGCAGTTGTAAAGGGTAAAGGTTTCTCGACAAAGTCAGGAAAAATAGAGTTCCTATGCGATTTCATGCTTGACGAAAAGGAGAGGGGAAAAATGCACTTTGACCATATGGGAAGATGGATAGCATGGGTTCCCAACGATTGGAGGGATCAAACAGCCATTCCAACATATCAACCATGTGTTAGGGGGATGGAAGACCCCTTAATTAAAAAGTATCCGCTTATGTTACTTACGCCCCACTCAAGATATCGTATCCACTCCTATGGTTGGCAAAGCAACTATTTAAGAGAGAACTACAGACACTCCGTCTGGATTAATGTGGCTGATGCAAAAAAGCGTGGAATCAATGATGGTGACTTATGCCTCGTATATAACGATGTAGGAAAAGCTATACTTCCAGCCTACGTGACTTCTAGAATATCACCTGGCGTGGTCATTATTCATCATGGCGCCTATTATGATCCAGACGATGACGGAGTAGATTGGGGAGGGTCGCCAAGCGTATTTTTATACGACGACAAAAGCCCCCCATGCCCACCAACGGCGACGGGTTGCGTAGAAATAGAAAAATATAAAGGACCCATTAAAAAGAACCTTCCAACATATTGCAAGGTGAACTGTTAATGGCTCAGTACGGATTCTTTTTCGATCAAAGCAGATGCATAGGCTGCAAAACATGTTCGATAGCGTGTAAAACTTGGAACCAAATTCCACCGGGCCCGGTGAAGTACATGAGGGTGTTTGAATGGGAGGAGGGGACGTGGCCTCAAGTAAGATTAAATTTCCTTGCAATACCCTGCTACCACTGCGAAAACCCCGTTTGCAGGGACGCTTGCCCGGCAGGTGCAATTTTAAAGGAAGATAAATATGGCGCCGTCTTAATAGACGAGGAATATTGCAATCCATCCATAGTTAACTGTAACAGGGCCTGCTGGGATGCTTGTCCCTACGGATCCATTTTATTTGCAAGCGACGACAAATCTGAGAAAGCTCAAAAATGCACAATGTGTATAGATAGGCTTGAACAGAATATGCTTCCAATATGTGTTGTAAGTTGTCCTATGAGAGCGTTGGATTTTGGGCCCATTGATCAACTTATTGAAAAGTACAGCAAGAAGTTTAAGCTAACACAGCAGCTCAAGGGGATGCCTGAACCTGATAAAGTTAAACCTGCAGTGATAATAAAGGAACGTGACCCCCACAGGGAACTTGTACCCTATGACGTCAAGAAGGCTCTTGAGTTATGGAGGCAACGCGGACCCTATGCTGATCCAGACCTCCCCCCAATATTTAATTCGGAGCTGGACGTTCTAAACGTCAACGGAACGAAGGTTGGCAGGGATAAACTGGTGCTTAAGCCGAAAAACATTGAGGAATTAATGTACTATACGATGAATGACGAATAAGACGTTTGACGTTTATCCGCCACCTTTCTGAGGTTTTTTCCCAAACCTCTCAAGCCATTTAGGTAAAGCTTCCGGATTAACAATGCACGAAGGAACTTCTCCATGTAAAGCCTTCAATACGTTTTCTGTGGCCAACCTAACACCTTCAAATTCAGCGCCGGCACATATGTTAAAGTCGGAACAATGGGGGCTAAGTATAACATTTTCTAAGTCTAAGAGGGGACTGTCTGGTTTTAGAGGCTCCTGTTCAAAACAGTCTAAGGCAGCGCCCGCTATCCACTTTTCTCTTAGAGCTTTAATAAGGGCTTTCTCGTCTATTATGGCTCCCCTTGCAGTATTGACTATGTAGGCTGTTCTTTTCATAGTTTTCAGCTCTTTTTCACCTATCATGTGATACGTTTCAGAGGTTAATGAAGCCAAAACTAGAACAACATCTGATTCTCTAAGTAAAGTTTCCAGGTCTACTGATTTCACGTTTTCTTGCTTAAACATTGTCATTGGAACGTATGGATCATAAGCCACTCGTTCAACACCCCATGGTTCAAGAAGTTTGCTGACTTCCCTCGCAATCCTGCCGAACCCTATAAAACCCACTTTAATGCGTCCACGAACATAAACGCCTTTAACCTCAGGAGGCCTCCATACTCCGCTCCTTGTAAGTTTGTCTCTTAACGTGATTTTTTTAAGCAGCGCAAGCATTAGTGTAACCGTGTTCTCAGCAACGCCTATGGTTGTGGATTCGCATGGAGCATTCGTCACAAGAATCCCCAACTTTGTAGCAGCCTCTAAATCTATTTCATCCACCCCTATGGTACATTTTGCGATGATTCTAAGGTTGGGCGCATTTTTTAAGACATGTTCGTCTATGCGTTCCTTTTTACTTTGAACGCCGATGAACGCGTCGGCGCCTTTTCCCAGCTCCATAAGCTCCTCCTTTGTTGGGATAGTTAAATGTTCAGCAAAAGTTAACTCACATCCCTCTCTCCTCAGACGATCATAACATTCATCGACGGCAGTTTTATCCCAGCCAAAGTCGTAAGGCGAAAATATGAAAACTTTCCATTTTCTGCTTTCAGTCATACGAACCCCTTAAACCTTATTGCAAATTAAACTTGGATAAATGTTTTAAATACTGAAGCCTAGAATCCACTAGGCTTTGAATTTCCATAATATCAGCTTCTCTCAGATGTGCAAATCTTCCCTGAAGCTTTAAAAATTCGATTATTGGTTTCGGTTTTTGAGGCGGCTTCACCGTAAATCTAAACTTTTTTCCATTTTCAATTTCAAACAGCGGGAAGTATCCGGTTTGCACAGCAAGCCTAGCAACCTCCACTGTTTTCTCGGGTGGGAAACGCCATCCCGACGGACAAGGTGTGAGTATGTGTATGTACCTGAAACCCCTTATTTCTGAGGCTTTTCTAGCCTTGTAGATAAGATCCCGAACATGTGAAACGCTTGCCGTGGCAACATAAGGGATGTTGTGGGCAGCCATGATGAGTGGCATATCTTTTTTGTTCTCAAGTTTACCTGCTTTAATTTTACCAACTTCGCTGGTCGTTGTCCACGCATATAGTGGGGTTGAACTGCTTCTATGTATGCCGGTATTCATATATGCCTCGTTATCTAAGCAGATAACAAGCATGTCTTCGTTGCGCTCAGCGGCTCCGGATAGGGGTTGAAAGCCCACATCCGAAATGCCGCCGTCGCCTCCGCAGTACACGACTTCGACATATTCTCTTTTGCCCAGAACTTTAAGGGCTCTGGACACTCCAGAAGCGTAGCTTGATGCTCCTGAGAGAAGTGCCTGACACCAAACTCCAAGAACTGTTGGTCCCAAAGCCCTACAGCCAACAACATCTACGGAAACTATTGTTTTACCCAAACCTTCAATGAAATGTCTCATTGCAAGGGGGTATGCGCAACCTGGACAACATAAGTCGCCTGGAAGCACAACTCTTCCTTTATATCGGAGGTCGGAGGGTTTTGGTTTTACATCATCGGTCAACGGAATCGTTTCAACGTTATAAGGTCTTCCAAAATAAAGCCACTCGACTTCTTTTTCAACTTTACCTTTCTTAAGGGCTTTGAATCCTTCTTCAATAGCATATTTGAAGTCTGCTTCTGTGACATCTATCCCGTAGAGGCCAACTACAAAATCCATGAGGAGGGGGCGGATATCTGAATGATACAGGGCTGATTTTAAGTCCTCAAAAATAACCCCCCCTCCGCCAGGCGAGCCCCACGCCGTGTTTCTGTCCATTGCAATCATAATTTTAACATTTTTTGCAATTTTGCGGATATGCTCTTTTGGGAATGGGCGGTAAACCCTAAGTTTAACCAAACCCACGGGAACACCATTGCTTCTATATTCGTCAACAACCTCCCTTGCTGTCCCAACCATAGATCCCATAGCCACTATGGCAAGATCTGCATCCTCACATCGGTATGCCTCTATCAAACCGCCATAATTACGGCCAAATTTTCTGCCAAACTCTTCATCCACCTCGTCAATAACGGCTTTCGCGTGTTCATTAACCAACGCTTTATACATTTCTCTAGCCCAAGTTGTTCTGAGCGTTTCGAAATTTTCATTAGTTTTCAATGTTAAGGGTTGCAATCTCCTAGGAGGTGGCAAAAACTCGTCCACTAAGGCTTGGCTAGGAATCTTTACAATTGAGGTTGTGTGGCTAAGGTAAAATCCGTCAATACACACCATGGCAGGCATAGAAACTCTCGGGTCTTCAGCTATTTTATAGGCTTGTATAACCGTGTCTAAAGCCTCTTGATTGTCTTCACAGTAAAATTGTATCCAGTTATGATCCGCTAATGAAAGTGAATCTCTATGATCACAGTAAATTGTGAAGCCTCCCAAAGCTCTGTTAGTTACAGCCATGATGACTGGAAGCCTTGACCACCCTATTAGGGAGAAGTACTCAAACCCGTATGCTAAACCCTGCGAGCATGTGGCCGTGAAAACCCTTAAACCTGCGTCGGAGGCACCCATGACGATGCCTCCAACGCTATGTTCTCCCTCTGCATTTACGAACTCCGCGTCAAGTTCGCCGTCAGCCACCCACTTAGAGAGGATTTCAACTATTTCGCTTTGAGGAGTTATAGGATAAGCCGCTATAAGTTGGGGGCGGCATAGCCTTACACCCCAGCTTATTGCTTCGTTTCCTGTTAAAGCTTCAACACGCTCCATGGAAACACCTCACTGTTTCAGTTTCATTGCTCCCCTTTTGCATTCGTTAACGCATATGAGGCATCCTTTACAATATATATAGTCGATGACGACTCCCTTCTCAGCTTTGAATATTATGCCTTCGGGACAATAATCTATACATAGTCCACATTGGTTGCAAATTTCGTTGTTAGGGGCTGGAAGACGAATTGGAGGCACTAGTTCACGTCTCACAGGCCAAAGCCAGGGTCCCCACCATAAACACCCTTCCATGTCCCCAGCCTCAAACATCCATAATCTTTGCGCGACCGAAAGCGGAGCTTGAGGAAACTTCAGCCCTTTTTTATTTTCCATCATAGCCTAATCTCCACCACTTTTGTGGCCTCGTAACCCATCAAGGTTGCTTTGATGTTTAAATCCGCTGCTTCGGGCCAGCGGTGCTTTATAGCGTCAATTACCGAATTGAGTTTTAACAAATTTGTAGCTTTAACAAAAGCGCCCATCATAATAGTATTAACTATCGGTATCGGCCTATCCCCATATATTCCTCGGGAAATGGCATGCGCATCTAATGTGGCTACTCTCGATGGCTTAATGTCAGCTTTAAATTTAATCTCTTCAGGGTTCAACCTAGCGTTAGCTATTAGAACCCCTCCTTTTCTAAGTTTAACATCTGTTACCCCCGTACCCCCAAAATAAAGCATACCCCTGAGCATGGAGTCATCAAACCTTAATAAGGAGGGACCGTTCTTAACGACACTACCAGCAGCAATTAAGCCTGAAGACATGAAGTCTTCAAACAGATATTCATGCATTAATAAAATGCAGTCAGCCTCCATAAAAGTGCACTTTTTTCTTATTGGCGTATCACTTATCCTATAAAAAACTGTCACTACTCCAGCTCTTCTCTCAGGCCCGTAGCAAGGCCGTGACTGCGCGTACTTCCCCTCCAGCAATGCAGCGTGAACTAGACAGTCGCCAGCTAGCTTAGGCCCCTGACCGCCCAGTCCTACAATAACAATTTCCTTCATCGAAAGTTTAATTTTGATTTTTGCTATTATAATACCTTTTGCTCAAAAGACGCTGTTCTGAAACTTCATTCCAGCAATAGAAAACTGCGCCATCATAGGGAAGAAGCATCGCCGCGTGGATTTTTATCCCTCTACGCCACACATAGAACCCTCGATTGCCTGTACTAACTTGGGCATAGTTTTCCGACACGTCGGGAAAAGCTTTAGGCTCCCTCCACGCTCGCGCCAAAGTAATTTACGTTTAGCCTACAAGCTTTGCTTATAATCTATGATCCACTAGAGCTCCTGAATCTTCACGTTGTTTCCATTGATAGCTTTTGAAACCTCTTCTTCCTAATGTCTTGAGGTTCTCAAGCAAAGTGGTTGAGGCTTCGGTCATCTTAGCCTTGACAACTTTTTGATTGGTGATCTTATATAAGGTCTCAAACCATCCTTCGCTTCTCGGCACCAAAGTCACTAAAAGTTATACTTTAATAACATTTACGTAAATAGAGGCAGTTTCTAAACTCTAAACAACCACACAAAACCATGACGCAACAATGGACAGTACGCTTTTGTGTATACTGTTTCCCCTAGACCTAAGTTTTTCTCATTATTCCTGCATGTATTTTTGATTTTTACACTTTAAAGGTCTTTTTTGAAACGCAAGAGAAAATAGTCTCCAACGTTAAGCATACAAGTTAGAGTTGATGCCATTGTCGGGAACTGAAACGTTGCTGCCATATTTGAAGGAGAAGAAAGGCGACGAACAAGAACCAACAATAATTGTGGATAGCCGGGAAGCCAGCAACGCCGAAAAAATCGTTAAGGGGCTTAGGGAAAAGGGCGTGAACGTGAAAATCAAGCCTTTAGAGAAGGGCGACTATATTCTATCTGACGTTTGTGCTGTTGAACGGAAACGGGTTCAAGACTTTGTTTACACGCTTACGCACCGCTACCTTTTCGAACAGCTTTTCAAGCTTAAGGAAACTTACCCAAAAGCGTTAATCCTTCTTGAGGGCTACATGCCTATAATCTATAGGTTTAGCCGAATAAAACCGGAGGCTGTTTGGGGTGCATTGTTCAATTTGGCGAAGAATGGCATAGCCATAGTGAACACCACGTCCTACAAGGAGACTGTTGATTTCCTTTACATTGCAGCCCGCCAAGAACAAATAGTCGAGAAACGGGTTCCAACGGTGCACCCCGTCAAGAAATGCGAGACTTTAGAGGATGCCCAAATCTTTTTTGTGGCAAGTTTGCCCAACATTGGAAGGGAGAAAGCCATAGCAATCCTTAAATCCTATAAGACGCCGTTAAATGCGTTCCTAAACGTTGACGAGTGGCCAAAAACCGTTTACGGGCTTGGACCGAAAATAAGCGGCAAGGTTAAAGAAGTGTTAAATACGCCGTTTAAAGGGTGAAGTGGCATGGATGTAGAAATATCTCCTACAAGAAAAGTCACGGTTTTGGGATTGGACAAGCGTAATGTGGGCGACATCGCGTGGTGCGCCACCACGTATGGCGCGAGTAGGCTTTACTGGATAGACGGGTATCTACTGTGCCTAGAAGTTTACGAAAAATCCTTTGAGCATGAGTTGAAGAACCGCGAGTTTCCAATAAGCCAAATATGCTATGCGGAGTTTCCAAAATACGAGAGAATCTACGAGGTTGACAAGAGCCTCCAAATCCCAGTGGTGAACGTTTCGGACATGAGGATTTTCAAGAACTTGCTAAAGGCGATAAGGGAGAATGCGGAAAAAGAGAAACAGAAACAAGGCTAGAAACGCTTGCCAGAAAAAGCGGAAGCGCAGCAAACTGTTTACTGAAGTGTTAAAAATGTCAATTCTTATATAAGTGCATGGTTAATTTTAGAAGCGTCGGGTCTCTTGCTTATCGAATGGAATGTGGTGTCATGCGGAAAACAATATTTAAAAAGCTTGAAGCTCAAGGATTGATTGCCAATTATAACCGTTTAAGGAAAAATCTTCCGCCGAGGCTTCCGGATAGAGTTTACGTTTGGGATGGAACTTTAAGGGAAGGTGTTGAAACTCCAACGGTGTTTCTGACCTATGTGGAAAGGGTTAAACTGGCCAAGCTTTTAGATGAGGCTGGAGTCTCCATTATTAATGTTGGTTTTCCAGCGTTGTCAGAGGAGGAGAAAAACGCTGTTAAAAGAATAGCTAACGAAGGTTTTCAGCAAGCCAGTATAGCCGCCTCAGCCCGTGCCACCAAAAGCGATGTGGAGGCATGCCTCGACTGCGGTGTTAAAGAAATTCCAATCTTTACACCGTTTAATGGGCTTAACCTTCAATATAGGCTTAAAATGTCAAGGGAGCAGGTTCTCAAAAACACCGTTGAATGCATTGAATACGCTAAAAGACACAGTGTCATTGTTGATTTTGTTCTTGAGGATGCTTCGAGAACACCTTTGCAGGATATTCTGCAAATTTTTGAAGCGGCCGTAAGGGCTGGTGCAGATAGACTTGTCATCGCAGACACTGTGGGCTTTTTGAGGCCTTTGTCAATGCGCTACTTGGTTTCCCATGTTAGGGATGGGCTGCAACAGTCCCTTGGGAAAGTGCCGCCCCTTTCCGTTCACTGCCACAATGACTTCGGCTTAGCAACAGCGAACACTTTGGCCGCCGTGGAGGAAGGTGTTGCCTATGTTCAGACATGTGTCGCTGGCTTCGGTGAGAGGGCCGGCGTAGCCCCCTTGGAGGAGGTTGTTGCAGCCTTGGAAATTCTATACGACATAGACACGGGCGTGGATATGAAGAAGCTTTAT
>CAZZMT010000016.1:0-29271 GCA_964655395.1 uncultured Candidatus Bathyarchaeia archaeon
CAGACGGACGAGGTGGAAAGGAGAGAGAACAGGCGAAGACTACCGGGTAGGAAGGCCTGATCCGCCGGCCCCAAACCCAAAACCCCCAGCAGGAGGATGGTACCCAGAAGTAAAAAGGCAAGCCAGTAATGAAGGTTGAGAACCCCTTTTTCATTTATCGTTATAAAGTTTAAGCGTTGCACCGTCAATAACATGTGTTAAAACAAGGTTTTTAGAGATGCTTCAGATAATCTGTACTGATTCATATTTTCTTTTTCATGACAAAATTTGATAAGGAAAATGATGGGGAAAGTGTAGGCTGTCAAGTTTCTTTGACGAGTAAGTTTCGATATTTGGCAATCAATTTGTCCCAGTTAGGCGGAAGTTCTATTTTTTCCGTCACTAGCCGTGTAACGCTTGGTCCAGCTATGGAAAGCCATCTTCCCGGCCCGCCGGTCACTACGATGTCTATCAGGCTTTCTCTAGGCGGTGTGGGCGGTCTTGGCGTTGGTGGGGGGCTGCCAGGCGGCGGTGGTGATGGCGGTGGAGGCGGAGGCCCACGTATCTGAAGGCCTTCGGTAATTGCACGCTTGAATTCCTGTTTGGTCCATCCTGCCTTAGCTAGGTCTCTCGCATTTTCAGGGCTTAGCAGAATTACGTTGTTGGGCATCATTTGAAGGGACAAGCGTTCCCGCAATGAAGCGATCAACTCTTGAGGCGTGGTTGCTATGAATTGAATGAATGCGTTAGGCGCCGCAAAACTGACAGTACTATCGTCTTCGCTGAAGCTTTTTTCGACGTGTAACGGTGGCCATGGGCTCTCCTCTTCATTCTCACCTACCACAAATGTATATTTGAATGGACTGCCCAACGTGCCCATGTCGTGGATTCCAGGTCGTGCTCCACCCGTATTTTGAATTATTAGGCCGAGGGCCCGTCCAATGGTGCTGTTCGATAGCCAGCCCGGTCCAAGCGCACCCGTGCCGCAATTGATGTTTAGGTCCTTCCTTATCGGTCCGTTTATCAGCCATAGTCTGCTCCATGAACCTGTGCTCGCAGTAACCACCATGTATACCGTTTTTAAGAACGCCTTCATGGCCGCAATTAGTACTGGCATGTGGACGGGTAGGCATCCCGCCATCACGGCATTTACAGCGATTGTTTCAACTGTGAGGATACCTCCCCTTGGCTCCATTTCGCCAAGCTCGGTTTCCGGCGGCAGATCAGTTCCCTGAAGCATTTCTTCAACGGCTTCTTTAGTGGGTGGAATTATTGGGAGGCCGTCGGTCCACCAATTCTTATAAAAGTATTGGTTTATTTCCTTAAATGTGCCTCGAAATACGCGTTCCTCCGGCTCTTTGATGAGGCCTCTTGGGACTATATGTTGAGGCTTTGTTAATGCGTCAATAATTGCATTTACAACTTCATCTGTCACGGCGGACCGGATGATCTCAATTTCAGTGGTAAAAGAGCCAGCGGGTATGATAACACATGGAAGAGCTCTTCCACTACGCATGTAAGAGTTATTTTCGTAATCTAGGTCGAATCCGGGGGTAACTAATCCTACAGTTGGTATGCCTAAATCTTCAATGCACGAAAGTTCCCATGCCAGGAACTTCGTGCATGCGCCTCAGTCTCCCATTGCACCGATGGCAGCATCGATTTTTTCGTTTAAAGCCCAATTCTTAACATTCTCATAGTCTCTATCTGTAAGTACAAACGTAGGTGTCTTGAAATATGTAAACGTTATGTTTGGGAATCGGCTGCTTAACTTTTCTTTGACAACTTCCAATGTTGGCGAGGCCATGCTTTTACTGTTGTTGACCAAGCCAATTTTTTTGCCTCTAAGTGTGTCAACACGGGGGGCATATGGCGCAGCTGCCTTTCCCTCCACTTCAACCTTTTTCCTTTTTGCCAGCGGAATAACTACCTCAAATATTTCCGTCATAGTCTGTCACAATAAGGCTTAATTATGCACGAAATATTTAAAAATTATCGCGTATCTGAGAAAAGCTTGTTTCCATTTTTTGGCAGAATTTCCAGAAGAGTTCACATGTTTTATTCAGTTCCTTCTTTTGGCGTAGCAGGTAAAGTTTTCGTATAGTTTTTGCGTTGCTTATTTTTACGGTTTTTATGAGTCCGCTTTTTTCTGCTTTTCGAGCTGCGATTGAAGATATGATGCTTATCCCCTTACCTTCTGAAACAGCCGTAATAACTGCTTGTGTACTACCTAGTTCCAACACGACATTAAGTTTTTGGGGTGGAATTTTGGCTTCCAGTAAAATCCTTTCCGTTTCTTTTCTTGTACCGGATGCCTCCTCCCTATTTATGTAAGGATACTTCAATATTTCATTCAGCTTCACTGTTTGTTTCTTCCCTAACTCATGATTTTTTGGCACTATTAGGACGAGTTCTTCCTCTCCAAGTTCAAGCTTTTCAAAATCGTTTTCGCATCCTATTAAGCTTCCAACAGCAGCGAAATCTACCATGTCATTTTTAAGACAGGACAATGCGTTTCCAGTATCCATAATTCTCACTTCAAACTTTGCCATTGGATGCTCCTTTTTGAATTCTGCTATGATGGATGGGAGAAGATGTTCACCCGGTATCGTGCTTGCGGCAATTCTGACAAGTTCGACAGTTCTGCCCTTCAAAATTGATATTTGACTTTTGGCTTTCTCGATTTCGCCTAAAATTTTTTCAGCGCTCACCTTGAGAATTTTTCCAGCCTCTGTTAATTCTGCGCCTTTAAATGTCCTATCAAACAATTTAGCTTCGAAAAAATTTTCCAGAATGGCAACGTGATTAGTTACTGTTGCCTGGCTTACTCCTAATTTTTTGGCTGCGGCGAGAAATCCGCCTGTTTCTAGGACGGTAAGAAATGTTTTTAAATAATCAAGTCTCAAGAGATATTCTGCTCCTGCTTGTTTTTCATGTAACAGTGAATGTTTTCCGCGTGAAATAACGATTTTGCTGGTTTACATCTCTAAAAGTTGGGTATCAGAAAAGTTAATAGTATTATCAAAATTTTTAAATATCTGTTGAGGTGTACCTAGACGTTTAAGCGAAAAGGGGAGCATGATCCCTATGCGTATTACCCCCGCTTTAGCCGGCTTCTTAATTGGTGCCATGGCCGCACTCTGGCAAGTCCTATTCCGTGTATACCCTCCACCCGCATATGGAATATGTATTGCTTGTCACTCACGTGATTTAGTAAACTGGCTAGTTAACTTTTCGGCAGGTCTAAACCTCGGCGTTGCGCCCGTTTCGCTTGAAGCTCCCGTGTTAACAACTGTTGGCGTAATACTTGGCGCTTTGGTTTCATCCTTTTCCATGGGGGAATTCAAATTTAAAGTTACTGAAAACCCAGTTAAGTGCGCTTTCTATGGTTTTATGGTGATGATTTCTGCTTTATTGCTTGGCGCTTGCCCTATAAGAACGCTTTTGCGAGTGGCATATGGAGATGTATTAGCGGTTTTTGGCTGGCTTTCGATAATGCTTGGCGTAATTGTCGGTGCAGAAATCATCAAGTGGGATGCTCGAAAAGACCTAAGAATTGAGGAACGTGGAGAAAATGCAGTTTGAAACGCTTTTAGCCACATTAATAGGAGGCTTCGTCATTGGCTTTTTGGCTCAGAGAACACGCACATGCTTTATTGGAGGCGTTCGCGACTACTACCTTGTCAGGGACAGCTATTTAATGAAAGGCGCCATAAGCTTTCTTTTATCCGCATTAATGGCTTTTCTCATTTTACGGCTCTCCATAGGAGTCCCAAATTGGCCATGGATATTTTCTAAAGCGCTTTTGCCGATTCCAGGATCGCCCCTCTCAAGCATGGACATCGCTGGAAAAGTGCCGCTTCACATTCACTTAGCCCTAGCGATGATCGGCGGCTTTGGAATAGGCTTGTTCTCAGTCTTGGCTGGTGGCTGTCCGCTTAGACAGCATGTTATGGCTTCCGAGGGAAACAAGAGTTCAATGGCGTATTTGCTTGGATTTTACGTCGCCGCGATAGCTTTTCACGCGTTTATGCTCCCCTTAATAAGTCAAGTTTTAGGCTGGTGAAAGGAGATGGATCGTCTAATCTTGGATGCGAGGGGAAAAATGTGTCCTTGGCCAGTTCTTTTAACCAGTGAGAAGCTAAAGACCATAGATTCTGGAGCTTTAATAGAGGTGATTGTGGATTATCCGCCAGCTAAAGAAAACGTGGTTAGGTTTGCCGAGATGAAAGGTCACGTTGTTGTGGATGTTAAAGAAGAAAATGGTCAGTGGCGCATAATAATTAAGAAGAGTTAAGGGCGATGTCATGCACGAAAACAATGTTGAGAAGGGCTTAATAATTCTAAGTAATGTCCGAGAAACCATTAAAGCTGAGGAAGCCTTGAAGAGGGCTGGATTCAGCGTAAAAACCGTTGCGCCTCCACCAGAAATTCGAGTTGGATGCGATCTGGCGATAGAATTCAACATTATTGACCGGCTCGGCGTTGAACAGGCGCTCAGCCGAATCGGCGTTAAGCCGCTGGACATAATTCCTTTAAGGGATTCAAAACTAAAGCCTCTTGAAATTTTTAAGGAAACCCAGTTTGGAGAATATTTGATGGTTAAGGCGGGACACATGAAATTAACATTTCATCTTAAAAGCGGAGAAATCGTGAATATTTCTGGTGGTGGATGTCCAGACGTTCCTTATCTCGCTTTAAATCTCGTCGGCAAAAGGTTGGGGAAGGTTGAAGCTCCTGGAAGGCTTGGGTGTACTCTTTGCGCCTATATGCTGGATAAAGCCTACAAGCGGGCGCTTGAACTCTTTAACGAGGGAAAATGAATTGCTTGTGTTTATAGGCACAGTTCCAGTTAAAAACTTGCCATTAACATTTGGATTCTGCAAATTCGAAAAAGGCAAATTAACAGTGGAAGGCTGTGAGCTGCCCATCATCAATGGAACTAGCGCCGCATTGGCGGCTGCTTACGTCACATGTGAAACACTTAATTTACCGTCGCCATACGCTGTCATTGCTGGTGACACAGGTCTAGGCGACGGAAGCCTACAAATCTACAAATTCCTGGAAAGCTCTTTTACTCCTCCTTCATCAAACATTGTAATTGCCATGCATTACTTGAAGCCAAACATTTTCCACTTTAGGGAAAGCCTCAAAGCCCTAAAGAAGCATGATCCAATCCTCGTGGCGGATGCAGGTTCAATGTATGTGGCCAAAGCGGCGGGAACTGCGAAAAACTTTGACCTTTTCACTCCAGACCCAGGCGAAATGGCGTTTCTCGCAGATCCAGAAGCTGTACATCCTGCTTATGTTCGCCACTACATATTCGAGTTGGTTGAGGAGGTTCCACAGCTGATAAGGCAAGCCTACGAGTTTTCCAACGCTTCAAGGGTGTTGTTAGTTAAAGGAGTCGTGGATTATATAGCTAAGAATGGAGAAATAATTGAGACCGTAAAGGAACCATGCATTCCCGCTTTGGAAGTGATAGGTGGAACTGGCGACACCCTAACTGGAACCGTTTCCGCCTTAATCTCTTGTGGATATGAAGTGGTTGAAGCCGCCATTAAGGCAGCTAAAATCAACCGTCTCATGGGCATGCTTCACGGGCCAAGCCCAGCAACAAAGGTTTGGGAAATGATTCCACTAATTAAGGATGCAATAAAAATGCTAGAAATTAAAGGAGGCAGATAAATGGAGGAGTATAGGCTTACCAAGGCTGCTCCCGTGTATGGTTGATCATGCAAACTCCCAAGGGACCGGCTGGAGCGGTTGCTTCACGAAGCCGGCGTAACTATGGGGCCGAAGGGAGAACTGCTTTCGGGTCCCTGGGAGGATGCAAGCGTATACAAAATAAGCGAAGACGTTGCCCTAGTGGAAAATATAGACTTTTTTACGCCAATAGTCGATGAGCCCACAATTCAGGGAGAAATAGCCGCATGCAATGTGACCAACGACATATACGCTATGGCTTCCACAAAAATACTCTACGCTCTGGCAATTTTAGGCGTGCCGTCCAATATGCCTCAGGAAATAGCCGTCGGCATACTCAAAGGTTTTTCAGGCTTTTTGAACCGTTTGGGAGTAAGCGTGGCGGGCGGCCAAACCATACTTAATGCATGGCCAATTGTTGGAGGATGCGCCGTAAGCATTTGTCATCCTCAAAAGATCGTGTATATCCATGGCGCCAAACCTGGAGACATGCTGGTTTTAACCAAACCATTAGGCATACAGCCTGCCATGGCTGCCTACAGGCTTAGAAAAGAGGAAGCGGGTAGGAAATATCTTCAAAAGCTTCCAGAGGGGCTGGTTGAAAATGCAATTAGAAAGGCTATTGAGGTTATGACAACTTCAAATATGCCGGTTGCGGAGGTTATGCAGCAAGTCCCCGTGAACGCAGCGACGGATGTCACTGGCTTCGGTCTTAAAGGCCACGCTAAAAACATGGCTGAGGCCAGCCGCGTGGACATCGAGATTACGCGAATGGTTTTTATCGAGGGCACATTGGCATTATCAAAATTATTGGGGTATCCGCTTTTGACGGGTGAAGCTTCGGAAACGGCTGGCGGAATGTTGATTTCCATATCCAAAAGAGACTTGGACGAATTAATGGATAAGCTGGAGAAAAAGGGTGTTAAAGCATACGTTGTTGGAACTGTTAAGCGTGGATCTGGAAACGTTATTCTAAAAAAGGATTTAGAGACTATTGAAGTATAAACGCTTTCGCGACAAGTGCCACAAGCATAATCACTCATTCCAATGTTTATATAGTCCCTCTTTATTTGCAGAGGGAGTGGTGGCTAGGCTGTGGCTACAACTAAATCCTTTCTGTTAATATTCTGTGGCATTCCAAGCTCCGGAAAAAGCGAGTTAGCCAAAAAAGTGGCGAAAATTCTGGAAAAAAGGTTTAATAAGCCTGTTTTGGTCGTCGGCACAGATGCGTTCAGAGAAATGATGCCTATATCCGCTGAAGATTTTAAGCCTGAACGGGAAATTTTCCTTAAAATGCTGGTGTTCAGCGCTATTTCTCTAGGTTTACAGAACGGTTACATCATCATAAGCGACGACCTAAACTATTACACTTCAATGAGGAAGGATCTGGGCGACCTAGCGAAAAACAAGGGCGCCGGGTTCGGAGTTGTCTATGTAAAAACACCTTTGAATGTTGCTTTGGAATGGAACCGTAAACGCGATAAGCCTGTCCCAGACGAACTTATCGAAGAGGTGCACGCAAAACTTGAAGAGCCTGGGAAAAAATATCGTTGGGACAATCCAATAGTCACCGTGAATCTTGCTGAAGAAGACTTAAATGCGGCTGCGGAACGTGTAGCCGAAGAAACCGTAAAATGCATGGAGAAATGGGGGAAACCCATACGTGTTTCTCCGCTCACTCAGCATGCAAATGAGATTGAAAAGGCTACGCGTAGAGCTTTAGGCGAAATTATGAAACGTCTAAAAGTAGGTAATATGGTAGATGAACTATCCAACCTACGTAGAAACGTGGTTCAGTACGCTTTAAGCAGGAACCTTTCCGTCGAGGAATCAGTTAAGCTACTTTTTGAAGAAGCTGAAAAAATGGTGTCTGCGAAAATAACGGAAAAACCGCAAGGAATAATGTTTCACGTGGGATTATTTGGCCATGTAGACCATGGAAAAACTTCTTTGGCTCGATGTCTCACGGAGAAGCCTTCAACCGCGGCTCTGGATAAGCATCCGGAGGCGCAGAGAAGAGGAATGACCATTGACATGGGCTTCTCATCGTTTAAACTAAACGGAAACATAGTCACCCTCGTAGATTTGCCTGGGCATCACTCTTTCCTTGAACAAGCAGCGGCGGGAGCCCACATAATAGATTTGGCATTGCTTGTAGTGGCCGCAAATGAAGGGACAATGCCTCAGACAATAGAACATTTAAAGATGCTTGAAAGCCTCGAAGTGAAAAGCCTAATATGCGTCGTGACAAAAAGCGATTTGGTCTCGGCAGAGAGGCTTGAAAAAGTTAAGGCTGAAATCCAAAGTTTGCTGAAAGACTCAAAATTTGAAGGCTCCCGCATAGTTTTTACTTCAGCCTTGTCTGGAATGGGAATTGACGACTTAAAGAAATGTATAGGTGAATCATTAAGGCTTACCGTTAGGAATTGGACGGGGCCCTTTAGGATGCCATGCGATCACGCCTTCTTCATCAAGGGCGTAGGAACAGTAGTTACAGGCACAATAGTGCGCGGAGCCATACATGTAGGCGACGAGGTTGAGGTGCAACCAGCCGGAGTAAGAGGAAAGGTGCGGTCGATTCAGAGTTTCGGGGAAAATCTGAAAGAGGCCCATGCCGGCGACCGTGTAGGAATCGCTGTTTCAGGGATAAAGCCGTCGGATGCACCCCGTGGGAGCGAACTATGTCAGCCAAATTCTGTTAAGCCTGCAACAGCTCTTATAGTTAAGATGAAGGTAGATGAAAGCTTTAAATATGTATTGAGGAAAGCGTCAAAAGTTCATCTAAACATAGGCTTGGAAACCATTATGGCAAATTTTGTTCCATTCATGCAGGAAGTCGTAGACGCCGCAAGGAAAGTTAACGTAGTTTTAAATGAGGTAAAGGCCGGAGACGAATGCTTCGCTTTCCTAACGACCAGTAAGGCTTTTCCAGCCGAGGTTGGCGACAAAGTCTTGATTTTCAAGCTGGATTTGCCTCCAAAAATCTCTAGAATCGTGGGCGTAGGCACGGTTACGGATATACCTGCAGACCAGGTGGAGCTCGTGAAAAAGAAGGTTAAAAAGGGAACTGCAATAAAGAAACGAGCACAATACATGTTTATCATTCAAGGAATGTTTAAGTCTAAAGAAGCCGTGGAAAAATATGTTGGTCAAACGTTAACTTCAGACTCGGGAATAAAAGGGAGAATAGTCTCGCCTGTTGGGACGGAAGGCTTATTGCTTGCTGAATTTGAAAATGAAATTAGGGAGGGCGAAAGCTGCTATTTAACTATTTATAGGAGGATAAAAAGCCATAAATCTGGAGGAACACCTTAAGGTAGGCTTACCGGCCTCCGTCATTAAACGCGGCCTCATAACTCTGAAGGAGCGATATAAACCCATAAAATTGCTCCTGGAACAGCAAAAAATTCCAGCGGAAGGATTGCCAGACGACGTGTTAAAAGCTTTCATTTATTTCTTGTCTTCAATGGATGCTGACAAGGATCCCAAGGCGGCAAGAGTTGGCGAAAGGGAGGCTAGAATCGCTTCAAAACTTCTAATGGAGCTTTCAGGTGGATTTATTCATGGCGTTGGGCGGTCCGGCAGTCTGACTTCTCCTCAGCCTAAGGCCTCTGGGGGCTCATTAATGTATCATCTTGCAAATAGGCTGGCTCTCGACGCTTTAAGGAATTTTGGGGTTCCAAACATTAGGGGTGCAATCGTTTTGCCCGTAGCGACGGGCATGGCGTTGGCGTTAGCTTTAAGTGTCGTCAGAGAGAAGACGGGTAAAAATTTGGTTGTTTATCCACGGGTTGATCATAAGTCCCCCTTAAAGGCCATTAGGCTTGTTGGGATGAAAGCGAACGTTCTGGAGAGCGAGGTGATAGATGATGCAGTTAAAGTCCCTATAGAAGCCGTCGAGAAGGCTGTCTCCAACAATACAGCCGCCATAGTTTCGACGACCACTTTCTTCCCACCCCGTGCAGTCGACGATGTGGTGGAAATTGCAAAAATAGCCGAGAAATACGGCGTGTTCCATGTGATAAATAATGCTTATGGAGTTCAAAGCAGAGAAATCATGAAGCTTGTTCGAAAAGCCATTGACAAGGGCCGCGTAGACGCTTTCATTCAAAGCACCGACAAAAATTTTTTGACGCCTGTTGGCGGAAGCATAGTTGCCTCGCCAAACGAAGAATTCATCACGGAAGTGTCATCCGCCTATCCGGGCCGCGCCTCAGCTGCACCAATACTACACTTTATGGTTGCAATCCTCTCACTTGGAATAGAAGGCTATGAAAAGCTCAGGGACAATCAGGAAGAATGCAAAAGGCTGTTGGAGCATGAGCTTGAGGCGGTTGCTCGAAAGCATGGAGAAAGAATCTTGAATGTCTGGAACCCTACGGCGGTGGCCATGACATTGAACAATAAAGAGTCTCCTGAAAAAGTTGGGCACTATCTCTACACGTCAAGGGTGACCGGTGCAAGAGTTTTAAAGCCTAAAGATTTTGGAGTTTGCTGTAAAGAATACAAGTTTCCTTACATCACTATGAGTGCTGCAATTGGATGTGAGAAAGAGGAAATATTAATGGCTGTTGAAAAGCTTGATAAAGTTTTAAGCTCTGTTTAAAAGTTGGCGGCGCCCAAGGGGAATCGAACCCCCGGTCCTCAACGGACCGCTCGGGTTTGAAGCCCGAGGCCAGGACCACCTGGGCTGTTGGGCGCCCCACTAACGATATTCAATTAGGGGATTACATTTAAACGTAACGCAAACCGTTCTCGCGTTTAAAAAGAAGGGAGGAACTTGTTTAAAGCTTCCAAGGTTCCCTTCTTCTAAATGGGTACACGTATCTTGGAACTTTCCCGCTTTCCTCTAAGTATTGTATGCATGCTTCCATGCATCCTGTTGCGCCTCGAAAGACGTAGGCTGGGCCTCCCAAATGACGCTTCATCATTCTATAGCAGTCAACGAGGCTATCAATGATTTCTCTTGGAGATGGCTGTGGCTGGAGTGGAGGGGGTCTACGCATTGCCAAGGAGGAAGCCAGCTGCGAAGGCGGGCGGGCTGCTAGTTCCCTGTAAAGGGCGTTAATGTGCTCCTTTAAAGAAGGTGAACGTTCCATCTCCCTTCGAATGAAGGGAGAATGTTCTGTAAGCCTTATGCAGTCTGGAACGCACCTGGTTAGGTCTAAATCTGAAAACTCTATTGTTTTTCCGGCAACGTTCACTGTTTTTTTGCGATTTTTAGGGACGGCTCCGTTGGGGCATTCATAAACGCAGCGGTACCCGCAGTCCTCTGGATCGCAAAGTTTACCCTCAAAAAGCGGGTCAGGCTCAAGCTCCGCCTCAGTGGCAATTATTCCAAATCGCACTCTAGGACCAAACTGTGGTGTGATAAAGACGTTATGCCATCCTATTTGGCCAAGGCCAGCGGCGAAGGCTGCAATTCTAAAGTGTAAGCCTAGACCTTGAGTTGGAACGGCCTCATATCCATACGATTCCAAAAATCTTGCAACTTCATAGTCCAACCTAATCATGTAATATCGGTGCTGTTGAAAGAAATACCCGTAAAAGGCATACGTGGTGAAGTTTGTTCCTTCAAGGTTGCCGCGGTAGCATCCTCTGGGTATTCTCTTTGCAACTACGACTACCGATTTTGCCGTCGGAAGCAAGGTTTTTGCAGGATGAAGATGAGGCGGTGCCCCTTCAAACCTATCTATAGAGGCGATGCCAACAAGATCGGCGCCTTTTTTCCTGGCGAACTCTTTAACCTTTTCGGCGGTTAAATCCTCCGTAGAACTCACTCCCCCCTCTGGATTAGAGTGCCGTCCAACCCAAATATTTGTGGTGGCCTACGTCTGAATGGGCTTTTAAATTTCCTTTTTAATGCACCCTTTTCCTCCAGGTGCGCGATACACGTGCGGGTACATAGTGCAGCCAACCGGTCAGGTTTACCCGCATCATGGAACCGGTTAGGTCGAGCTCCATTGGGACATTTATTGCAGATGTCGTAGTTTATGAAGCCAACCTGCATTTTTTTCCCAGCAATATTAATTTCGAACTTTTTGTCTTTGCTTATTGCCTTGAATGGACATATATCCGCGCACTTCATGCATAAATCGCATATTTTTCCGTTAAATAGTGGGTCGGGTTCAAGGGGCATATCTGTAATTATTAGTTGGAGTCTCTGTCTCGGTCCAAATTCCGGGGTTAGGAGAACGCCGTTGTAGCTTATCTCGCCTAGCCCTGCGGCTACAGCGGCATATTCTGGGTCTGGATGCACATTTGGCGCAACTTTTCCCGGTGCGATGCTTACACCTTGAGGCCAAGCCTCAGGAGGGTATGGAAAAACGGGAACGGCCTCCCAACCCTCATCTTCAATTGCGCAGGAAAGCTCATACACAACTGTAGCTAAGACAACGTCTTCAACATGCACTCTAGCGAATCTTTCATAGTCGCTTATTGGAACCCTTCCAACATCGTATCCGCTGATCAGAAGGCTGTCTTCTATGCCACGTAACGCCCCCCGAACAACTTGATACCCAACAACAACCACCGACCGACACTCTGGAAGTATTGAGCTTGGATGCTGCTGCGGTGGAACACCATTAAATCTATCGATGGAGGCTATGCCTACAAGATCTGCACCAAAATTTCGGGCTAAATTTTTAACATCATTCGAGTTCAAGAAAATGCCTCCAGCGTTTTTGGGAATATTTTGCGCATATAAAGGTTTTGTCTGGAAGATAATAAAAATAATTTTCGTAGCTGGCACCCGTCCGCTTAAAGAAGTTTATGTGGCCGGAGAAGCTAGACCAATTCTGTGAAAGTTAAGATTGAAAACGTTAGGGTTTTATATCCAACAGCTACTTCACCCATCCGAAAATTATTTTTACAGGATGTATATCTAAATGAAAATACCGCTTTATAGTGTAGTTGCTGAGATGGGGAATGACAACAATTAATCGATTAAAGATCATGGTCATATCCATTTTTCTATTAACGCTGACGGTGTGGCTTTTAGAAGGATTAATCACTACCGAACAAATAGTTTTTCCAACGGTTAACCTTCCAGATTTAACTGCCATGGCAATTGAGTTTTTCAGATATTTATTTATTCTACTATTTTTCGCTTTATCCGCTGGCATTCTGCTAATTCTAATTATTGAACGTCGATTATTTATTGAGTTGTTTAAGGGCGTACTCTCCAAGGATAGAAACCTCAAAGATGAGAGATTCCTCAAAAATATTATGAGTTTTCTGGGCTTTGCCACTTTCATTCTGTTTTTATGGTGGGTGATGGGAAGCGGAACAATTAATCTAGGTTTTAACGTCGTTAATGATCAAACAGCTCAGAATCACGAAACTATACCCTCACCTCCAAGTGGAGATAACATCTCCGAACCGTTGGGTGTCCCCCCATTATTTATTGTTGTACCCACTGTTCTAATTGTTGCAGCGTCAGCCGTTTTCAGCATAATTTTCATCCAAGCCTTGAGAGAAACCCGAAAAGAAAAGATTGAAGAATGGAAACTGGCTTCTGCACAACTGGAAGAAGATAACAAGATGCTTGAAGAGGCAGCGGAGGTTGTAGCGGAGTCTGTTTCTAAAATGCAGGCTTCAAGCGAAAACACGAGCTATAGGTCTATTATAATAGACTGTTATGAAAGACTGTGTGAATTGTTAGCTCGATACAACTGTAAAATTCAGAAGCATCAAACGGTTCAAGAATTTAGAACTGCAGCCTCACAACTCCTTAAACTGCCAAATGAGCCCTTAACAAGACTCTGCAACCTTTTTGAAGAGGCAAGATACAGCCTTCACGAAATTGACGAGATCAAAAAGAATATGGCCATAAAATGTTTGAAAGAAATAAGCGATTACTTGATTGGTGAACGAAAAAATGGCAGCGTTAAAGAAGATAATTAACTGTATACTTTTGTATTTTGTATTAACGTTTTTCTCTATCTGGATTGGCTTAAAGGATGAGTCGACAGGATACTATATCTTTTTATTGTCTTCGCTTTTTACAGTAACATTTGTCGTCTTCACAGTTTGGAAAGAATCTAAGCCCATGAAGGAGATAGAATATCCAGCTAAACTCAACGTTCATAGTCAAAATGATCTTTACGTGGCGATTCAGAACGCGTTATCTGGAAATTTGCCCCTCAACCAGATTTTAGCTCGTTTGAGGTTTCTAATGTTAAAAAGGATAAGTCGGCGTTTAAACATATCTGAGAGAGAGGCTGAAACGTTCCTCAAAGAGCCTGAAAAGCTTGCAGAGCTCGGCTTGAAGGAAACAGCCTCTGTCCTATGCGGTAAAAGCTCGTTTTCTTGGACGTCGAAAAAGGCAAAGACAAAAATTTTGGAGACAATTTTAAGGGAGCTTGAGGAAATATAAATGAAAGCTGAAGCACAAATAATATCTGAAATAATGAATGAAATAAGCAAGGTTATAGTTGGAAAAGAAGACGTCATAAAAATGGTCATGCTTGGCATATTATCTGACGGCCACATTCTAATAGAAGACTATCCAGGACTAGCTAAGACGCTGATTGCAAAAAGCTTCGCCATGTGCCTGGGCTGCGACTTTAAAAGGGTTCAATTCACACCTGACCTGCTCCCAGCAGACATTACGGGAACATACGTTTTCGATCAGAAATCCGCCGAGTTCTTTTTTAGGCCAGGCCCAATATTTACGAACATTCTATTGGCAGATGAAGTTAATCGGGCTCCACCGAAAACCCAAGCAGCACTGCTGGAAGCCATGCAGGAAAAGCAGGTTACGCTTGAAGGAAAGACCTACCCTTTAAAGAGTCCCTTCATAGTTGTTGCAACGCAAAATCCAATAGAGCTTGAAGGAACATATCCGTTGCCAGAGGCACAGCTAGACAGGTTCCTGATGAAGATAAAGGTTGGATATCCCACGGTTGATCAAGAAACCGAGATATTAAGGAGACGACTGTTTAGGAAGCGAGACGACGTAGACCTTAGACAGATGGCAGATCCAGAAAAAGTTGTTAGGCTTCAAAAGGCAGTTGAGGATGTTTATGTTGATGACGATATATTGCGCTATATTTCTGAAATAACTCATGCCACTAGGAGGCATCCAAAGATTGAGGTGGGTGCCAGTCCAAGAGGCTCATTGGCAATTCTCAAACTTGCCAGAGCTCACGCCCTCTTCAGTGGAAGGGACTATGTCACTCCCGACGACGTTAAAAGCGTAGCTGTCCCAGCCCTCTGCCACAGAATCATCTTTAAAACTGAATACTGGTTTAGAGGGACAACGGCCGAAGCCGTCATAGAACAAATATTAAGCGAAATCCCTGTTCCAAGGTAGAACGTAATGCTTAGCAGGCGGGTTCCTTTACTGGCAGCTTTTTCAGCCATGCTGTTACTTCTCAGCATAGGCCTAAAAGATTGGCGTCCATCCACACTTATCATTGCAATAGCTTCTTTATTGACGTTAACGAACATCCTGGCAAGTACGGGACATTTAGAAGTATACGTCAGAAAGGAAATTATGCAGGATAGTGCGGAGGCAGGGGAAACAGTTACTGTGACCATAAGTATAACAAATAATGGAAACGAAAAAATTGATTTTTTAGAGATATATGATGCGCTTCCAGCTGAACTGCCACTTAGCAAAGGTTCAAATCATCTAATCATTTCCCTTGAAAAGGGGGAAACCGCGAAGCTCAGCTACGAAATTTTATGTGAGAGGAGAGGCGTATATGAAATAGGCCCCACTTTTTTGAGGACGCGGGATCCCTTCGCTTTCAGCTTCAACGAAATAATTAAACAAACAACGCTTACTTTACGAGTTCTGCCTAAAATTGAAAAGATTAAGGCAAGCGACCTTCCATTTAAGCAGACTGGACAATGGCCGGGAGTAATTCACTCAAGCAGGAGGGGGTCGGGGACAGAATTTTATGGGCTTAGGGAATATGTTTCCGGCGACGAGTTAAGAAGGATTTCATGGAAAGCCTCAGCTAGAATGGGCAGGCTGATGAGCATCGAAAATGAAAGTGAACGCAGCACAAACATCGTCATAATTCTTGATGCCAGCACTGATCTAAAATTGCCTATTGATTCACAAGATACAATTCTTGAATATTGTATTAGAGCCGCAGGCTCCCTTGCAGCGCTTTTTCTGATTCTTGGAAATGAAGTAAGCATTATAAATCACTGCCTTAACAGGGCTTGGCTTCCTGGAGGTTTCGGAAAAAGACAAATCAAAAGGGTTCTAGATCATTTAGCAACGGTTAAGGCTGGAGAACCCTCTGTGCCAATAGGTTTTGGGCTGGAACGCATATTTAAGACTAAGCCTCAAGTGATAATTGTTTCTCCACTTTTATCCGCAAAGATTGTGGATGAAGTTAAAGACGTGCTGGCTGAAGGATACAGTTTAATTATCATTTCTCCGTCGCTTCCAAGGTTTACATCTAAAGGAAAGGGTAAATCTGATGAGATGGCATCTAGAATTTTAATTTTGGAACGTAAAAATGCGATAGCAGAGCTTAGCGGCTACTGCACGGTTATCGATTGGAACCCTCTTCTCCCTCTTAAAGCCGCCATTAAAGGGGTTAAGCATGGCGCATTCAAAATGGGATCTTAAAGCGTATCAGCGTTTTTTTAACGCTTTTTCATTGGTTCTTGCGTTAACCGTTGCTTTATGGGTTGGCTTTTCACAGTTAAACTTTGCAATTCTGATTCTTTGCATAGGGTTAGGCCTAACCGCCATTTTAGGACTTGCCAAGATGAAGCGAACCTTGTTTACGTTTCCCTTCTTTATTTTTGCCATAATCATCCTGTATGATGTGGTGAATGAGTCTTCGAAGGAGTTAATCGCGCAAACAACCTCGACGCTCCAGTTTTTAACTATCATATATGCTTTAGAACTTGGAAATTCAACAATACAGTTTAACAAAATATTCAAGAGAATGAGGGAGCCAGCATATATGCAAACTTTAATGGTGAAGGCTTTAAGGAAATATTTCATCAACCTCTCGACACTGGCGGTTACCTCCTCAATTATGTCCATTTCATTACTGACTTTGGGAAGCGTGGCTCCCTTAAAGCCAGGCTCAATCTTTGCAGCTGCAGCTCTTATCATAGTAATAATTGCAACGCTTTTTTTAACGGTAAACATGCACAGACATAGTTCTCCATGATGGGACCTCTGAAAACTTTATTAATCCCTCATGATGTTTAATAAACAATTTCTGTGAGGTATTTAGGTTGAGGTCCTTAAGACGATTTGATTATTATAATGCTAGAAGCATTAATGAAGCATCCCAAATTCTAGCCAAGTTTAAAGGTAAAGCGTGGCCTATCGCAGGCGGCACCGACATCCTAACAATCATGCGTTTTCAGCCCTTACCCGAAGAACGTTATCCTGAAGCCCTTGTAAATTTGAAGACAATATCGCCAAGCCTAGAGTATATCAAAGAGGAGGACGGCGTACTTAAAATAGGCGCCTTAACAAGGTTAGAAGATATTGCTCACCACCCGATTGTAAGGGAGAAATACACTGCTGTAGCCGAAGCTTGCAGCAGGGCAGCATCTCCGCATTTGAGGGAAATGGGAACTATAGGCGGAAACATCTGCCAAATTAACAGGTGCTGGTACTTCAGAAAGGAGGACAACCGATTTTACTGTTTAAGGAAAGGCGCTGGTGGAAAGGCTTGGGCATTGATGGGCGACAACAGATACCACTCAATTTTTGGATGCGTAAAACTGGATACTCCTGAACCGTGCGTTTACGGCTGCCCAAACGGCACAGCAATTCCGTCAATAATGAGTAGGATAAAGAACGGCGACTTTGAAGGCGCTGCAGAAATCCTGCTGAATTTTAATCCTATCCCATACATAACTGGAAGGGTTTGCCCCCACAAATGTGAAGAACAATGCAGCAGAAACATTCTTGACGAGCCGTTGGCTATAAGGGCCGTGGAACGTTTACTTGGCGACTACATACTCGAAAACGTTGATAGGCTGATTAAGACTCCTGAGGCAAGCACGGAGAAAAAAATAGCCGTGGTTGGAAGCGGTCCGGCTGGGCTTAGCGCGGCCTACTTTTTGAGAAGGCGAGGCTACAAAGTCACGGTGTTCGAGAAGGAAGACACGGCTGGAGGCGTGTTAAGATATGGCATTCCACCCTTCAGGCTTCCCAAGAAACTAGTCGAGAAAACTGTTGAAATCTTTCAGAATAAGCTGGGAATAGAGTTTAGGTTTAACACTGAAATAGGCAGAGACTTAACACTTAAAGATTTAATGGATCGTTATGACGCGGTTTTCCTTGCAACTGGAGCGTGGAAAGAAGCCAGCATGCAGATCCCCGGCGAAGAGCTCATGGAGAACGGCCTTGACTTCTTGAAGAGGGTCAATAAAGGCGAAACGAAAACGCTGTGGAAAAAAGTTGTTGTTATAGGAGGCGGAAACGTCGCCATAGACGTGGCGCGGGTTTTACTCAGGCTGGGCGTTGAACCAATAATAGTGTACAGGCGTACAGAAAAGGAAATGCCCGCATTAAAAGAGGAGGTGCAGGTCGCGAAGGAGGAAGGCGTCAAATTCGAATTCTTAACGCAGCCTGTGAAGGCTGAAAAGGTAGGCGAAAAAATTGTTCTAACATGTGTTAAAATGAAGCTTGGGCCGCTTGATGAAACGGGGAGGCCTAAGCCTGTTCCAATTGAAGGTTCAGAGTTTACGATGGAATGTGACGCGGTAATAAAGGCGATAGGCGAAAGACCCAACCTCTCCTTTATACCCGCTGAATTTGTAGAAGCTGACAGACTTAAATGTGACGTTTCAGGTTTCATCGGCAGAAACCTTTTCGCCGGAGGAGACGCCGTTACTGGGCCAGCTACAGTTGTTGAAGCGATAGCAGCCGGCAGAAAAGCAGCCGAATCAATCAACGTGTACCTTACATCCAAGAAGGAGGAAGCTCCACCTGTTAAACGGGAGATGAGGCTGGAAAAAGTTGACGTTTCCTGTCTGAAAAAAATGAATAGGGTTGAGGTGCCGGAGCTTTCGCCTAAGGACCGAATCCATAGTTTAGAAACTGAAGATGTTATTGGGATAAGCTGGGAAGATGCAAAGTATGAGGCTGGAAGATGCTTAAACTGTGGATGTGTAATGGCTCATCCATCCGACGTTGCGCCTGCACTAATAGCGCTTAACGCCGAAGTTGTCACAAACAAAAGAACGATCCCCGCAGAGGAATTCTTCTGCCCAGGAGGATTGTCAACAACGGTGCTGGAGCCAGACGAGCTGGTTGTTGAGATTAGGGTTCCGACGCCAAAACCGGGAACAAAAAGCAAGTTCATGAAGTTTTCCATCAGAAGCTCTATCGACTTCCCAATAGTGAACTGCGCCACTGCAATAAGGAGCCAGAACGGCGTAGTGGAAGAGGCAAAAATATGTTTAAATGCCGTTGCACCCCTCCCCTACCGTGTAAGGAAAGCAGAGGAATACATTAAAGGAAAGCCCCTCACGGAACAAACAGTTGAGGAGGCAGCAGAAAAGATAATGGAAGATGTAAACCCGCTGCCCTACAACACCTATAAGGTGTCAATAGCCAAAGCGTTGATAAAAAGAACAATGCTCGCATGCAAATGAGTTCAACCTTCAAAACTTTTATGATAAAGTTTGACGTGTAAACCTTTCGATTTTTCTTTTCCAGTATGGAAGATAAACGCGCTAGTTGAAGTGTTCATAGAAGTTGCTCAAGACCCAAACATTTAATCAACAGTAACATTCAACCCTTAAAAGCGCATCAGATAAAACGCCGGTTAAAATTTCTTCAACACCATGCGAAAGAATTCACCACAAGACATGAAGCCAAAATATTTTAAGCCTTACCTGGGGATTTCCCAAAGTATTTTTTGAAGTCATCTTCTGTATCAACGTCTATTAAAACCTCTTCTGAACCCACTTCCACCTTTTTGATCATGTCTCTATGCTTGTTTAAAATCGCCTTTAAGCCCATTGTTTCCTCGTTGATTCCCATTATTTCATGGAATAGAGATCTACCAAAAAGTATGGGGTGCCCAGCCCTCCCCATATAGCTGGCTACAACTATCGGCGTTCCAGACCTTCTGTATTCTTCAATGACCATGTTGATGGGTTTTGGCGTGATCAGCGCCACGTCCCCTGGAAGAATCATCACGGCATCTGCATATTTCATGGCTGTTTTTACGCCCGCTTTAACAGAAGAGCTTTGCCCTACATGGTACTCCTCGTTAAACACGAATTTACAATTGAAATTTTTAAGCACTTCCCGTATTTTTGAAGCGTCGTGGCCGAGCACCACTATGACTTCGTCTGCTTTTGAAGAAACTGCACTTTTGACGACGCATTCAATCATTGTTGATCCGTCAATTTTTTCAAGTAACTTGTTTCTCCCAAACCTTGCAGAAAACCCGGCGGCTAAAACTATGAGGCTAATCAAGGCCTCTCCCGTCAATTTAGATCCATAACCAGTATAAGCCCTTTAATGTCTTTTATTATTAATTCAGACCCTTTAAGTTTTGTAAAAATAAAAATTAGATTTTGGAATGTCAGGCTTTCCCTAACGCCTTCAATATTTTATCCGGTGTTATTGGGTCTTCATTTATCCATTTTCCTATCGCGTTATATATTGCTGCGCGAAGCACTCCTCGAACGAGGCAGTTGGGGTTTTCGCCGATGCCAAGGTTGCCATACGCGCCGTAGCCAAGCTTAGTTTCAACAGCTATGCAATCCACTGGAAAAATGTCGCCCATGCTAAGCACATAGTACTGAACTAGATCATCGTTAAGTTTAACGCCTGTTAATGGATCATAGATGATTTCTTCGGTCATGGCTCGGCCTAGGCCCATAAACCCTCCGCCATACTGCTGACCCGCAACTCCATGAGGGTTGATGACTCTCCCAACATCATTTACTATGACCAGTTTTTTGACGTCTACGTCGCCTGTTTCAGGATCAACTTCAACCTCTAAGAAGGCAACCTGCCTCCCCCAGAAATACACTTTTCGCGGGGACGGGGGATTTTCGATGCCTTTAACATACTGGAAGCCGTCGCCCACTATTCCGTCTTGAAACTCCCTAAAGTATTTTCTGACAAGATCCCTGAACAAAATCTTGTTTTGTGGATTCGCCTTCTCATATATTACGCTGTCCTCCACTATGAGTTCTTCAGGCTTCTTGCCGAAATGTTTAGCAGCAACCTCTAAAATTTTCTGTCTTGTTTTTATTCCAAGCTCTTTCATGATTGCGGCGTTCCAGGCGAGGCCCCCGCTGCCGCCGGGAGTCATCATAGGCCCCTCTAGAAATTGGTTGTCAAAGTTGACATCTTCGTAGCGTAGCCCCGATTCTTCAGCGAATATTTGGCAATATGTTGTGGGTTCCGTAACGCCAACGATGCTTCTTTGTCCTTTTATCACTACGGATCCATCCATTTTGAAAAATACGTACGCGTAATGTCTAAATGGAACCTCCGGGCCGGCTCTCCATTCCTTTGTCCACGCAAAGCCTATTCCATGATATTTGCCGTTGGGCAATCTTTTAGCGCCTGGAGGATGCCACTTCTCATCCCAACCAATCGCCCTCTTCCCGGCTTCAATGCATTCTTTAAGGCTGTCTCTAACGGGGAATCCTTGTTCCTTCTTAATTTCGTCCATGTCTGGATGCATTGGATGCCCGTAACATCCATCGTTTTTGAGCGCCACCTCGGTTGGGTCCATACCAAGCTCGGCGGCGACACGGTTGAAAACTTCTATGAATGGAATTGTTTCAGCTGTTCCATGCTTATAACAAACGGTGGGCGCTTTGTTCACGTATGGATAGACGGATTCGCAGTAAATGTTTTTAACTGCTGTTGCCCTTGGAAGCTTTTTGCTGCCGGGTATGGTTAATCCAGCATATCCATGCGTCACGTTTGAACGTATTTTTATGGCGGTTACCGTCCCGTCGTTTTTGAAGCCTACCTTAAATGTGTAGCGACCCTCCTCCTCACCAGTCAAACTTGAAAAGTGGGTATAGTCGGCTAAAACCTTCACCGGCCTGCCCGTCCTCTTAGAAAAAAGCGTGGCCAGAATTGTCGGTATCGCACCAGTGCCAAGAAATGTCACCCCGCCGAAGCTTGCCCCCGAGTAGCGTTGATAAACCCTAACTCTATTCAATGGGACACCCGCCACTTCCGCGGCAAACCTAACCGGCAATCCCATGCCTTGTGGAAGCTGGTTGCGAATCCATAAATCTAAATGGTCATCATGCAACCAGGCGATGCTGGCGTATGCTTCAACCCCAGCTGTAACATTTACTCCGCACTTTATTTCAAACTCGATTATTCTATCGGCCTCTTTGAATCCGGCTTCTATATCGCCCTGAACAAAAACAGTTTTTCCCTCAGACATCGGTAATTCCCTTACCACATTGTCGTTTTGCCCTCGGAAGTATTGGGTTATCGGAGCGTCAGGCTTTAACGCCTCGTCGCGATCGAGGACAAATGGCAGCTCTTCCCATTCAATTTTAACGCGTTTTAACGCTTCGTCGCATGTTTCCGGGGAATCTGCACATACCGCGACCGCCACTGGTTGGCCTTCATAAACAGCTTCCGAGGGCAGAACGAACGCCCAGTCCGGGATTTTAATGTTCCAACCTGCACCTAAGCCTTGAGGGTGGCTCGGCGGGTATAGGTCGGGATCATTATAGACAAGTATGTCTATAACTCCCGGCAGCTTTTTCGCCTCGCTTATATCGACGCTCTTCACTCTTGCATGAGCGTACGGCGAAGTCAGCCACTTTGCGTAAAGCATTCCAGGAAGCTTCACGTCCCTTACGTAAACCGCTTCGCCTGTGACTTTTGCATAGTCTTTGGGGGGTACAGGCTTCCCAATAATCCTGAATTCCTCGTCCTCCGGAAAGCCCCAAGTCATAAAGGTGAAGTATGGGTTGTCCTTTAACGGCTTTCCAATTCTACGAGTCTCCATAAGTCATGTCCCCTCCTTTTGTTTCATCTTTTCGGCGGCTTCAAGAACAGCTGAAAGAACAGCCGGATATGTTCCACACCTGCAAATGTTTCCGCTCAAAGCTTTAATGACGTCCTCCGCGGTCACATCTCTCTTCCTGTCCAACAAGGCTTTGGCGGTCATAACGAAGCCGGGGGTACAGTAGCCACACTGGAAGGAGTAATGTTTCAGAAAGGCTTCGATGAGCGGGTGGTTTCGGGCTATCCCCTCCACAGTTTCTATTTTTTTGCCATCGCAGTCTACTGCCAGAGTTAAACATGAAAGGACAGGTCTTCCATCAAGCAACACCGTGCAGCTGCCGCATGCTCCATGACCCAGGCACATGTCTTTTACTGAAACAATGCCTATAATGTCCTTTAAAACTTGGTGTAAAGTCCAATTTGGCGCTGCATGAACCTGATATAATTTGTCGTTCACGTTGAGCGTAATGGGAATTAACGTAGCTGTTGTTTTGAACTCATTGTTTTCAAAAACCGTTGAAGTTAAAGCCGCAGCAGAACCATTTTCGTTTTTTTGTTCAATTTTTTCGTTCATTAGATGAACCTCTCAATGATTATGAAAAAACATCCTATGACGCTATTAAAGTTTATCTTCCCACATCCATTAATTGATTATTTAGAAACCAAAATTGAAAGTTTATGCTTGAAATTAAAGGCTTAAAGTGGTAGGCTTCTCGCAGGCAACGTATTAAACGCGGAAAGAAGCTCTAACCATCGAGAGCCGCTCACAGCGCGGTAGACGAGGAGCCGCATGCGGTATGTCACAACCACCGCCTAAGCGGGTTGAAGTTCAAGTCCAGCAAGAGATCGAACAGAGAGCCGTTTCATCGAAGGAGCTCGCAAAACCCAGGATGGTCGAAAAACCTTAATTTAATCTTTATCAAAAACGTTACAATGAAAAGTTGAAGGAAACATGTGGGTGACAGGTGAACTGCGAAAAATAAAAAATGCAGTCGAACAACGTTCAGAAGCCAAAGAAGAAACAATGAAATGCACCGATGTAATCGTGGACATCGATGCTGAATCATGTGTTTTCTGTGGTATATGTGAGGTTATGTGTCCTTTTGGTGCGATTAGGCTTATCATTGATGACAAACGTGTAAATCCTGTTCTTAACAGTAAAGTTTTTCCTGAGTTGATTAGGAATTTGGAAATCGACGTAGAAACATGCATGCGTGTTAACTTGTTGTGCGAACGTATCTGTGTTGATGCTTGTCCTTTAAAGCTGCTGCAGTTTAAAGGGTCAAATCCACCTCCCTACATAAACGACTTAAACAAATGCCCGATGTGTGGGCGGTGCGAGGCAGCTTGCAAGTCAGTCATACATGTTCAGAAACTTTTCGATGGCGAAATTGAAATCCATAATGAGCGATGCCAAGCCGGATGCAATCTCTGCGTCTACCAATGCCCAGTGAACGCGCTTTACATGGACGAAGAGGGGAAAGTTAAGGTTTTAGCGGAATTCTGCATTTTCTGCGGAGTCTGCCAAAACTTTTGTCCAGTTGACGGAGCCATAAACATAAAGTTAAACCATGTAAGGGCTGGTTCGGCTGAAACAAACATCTGGAAACAAACAGTTGAGAAGCTTTTCATGTATAAGCCCTTCCAAAGCAAGGTTGTTGCAACAAAAAAATATGCCTCTTGGCCAAAAATAACAAAGAATAACAGCCAAAAAGAACTTAAAATTGAAAGGAAAATTTACCTGCGAAGCTATGTTCTAATGTTAGATAAGGAATTATGCAGAAAATGCAGGATATGCCAAATAACTTGTCCAAAAGGAGCCATAAAAATTACACGTTTTTATTACGCGGCGAAATAGGCCTAACAATTTTATGCGTATATTCTAGACGACAATGTTTATTACAACAGCACATGGAATGCTTTTATGTTGAAAATGCTGCTGACAATATTGACTGAAAAGTATGGGGCCTGTGTTTCTTTTATCGTGGTTAAAGCGACTTAAGTATTAGTTCTGTCAAGTCGTAGTAGGCTAGATCTGCCTTTTCGTGTTTGATTGCATTTTCGAAGTTTATGGCGCATCGTGGACAACAAGACACTATTGCATCGGCTGCTGCATCTTTTGCCTCGCCTATTCTTTCTCTCGCCGTCCAAAGGGCCAACTCTGGAAATGCTTCTAGAACGCCACCTCCGGCTCCGCAGCACCATGCATATTCCCTAGTCCTTTCCATCTCTACAAGTTCTATCCCAGGTATGGCCCGTAACACTTCTCTGGGAGGGTCATAAATTCCTTTTGAGCCGAAAAGCCATGTTTTTGGAGGTTCCCTTACGCCTAGCATTTTAACGGTGCCTTCCCATGGAATGTAGGTTTCGCCAAGTCTCCCAAGCAAGCATGGATCATGATAGGCAACCTTCAAGGCTACTTTGCGTGTAAGCCTTAGCCGGCCCTCCTCTAAAAGCTTCTTTAAAAGTTCGCTTACATGCATCACTTGAAAGCCTAAATTTCCAACCACTTTTGGGTATTCCCGCTTGAAGGTTCCATAACAATGCGCGCAGCTGACTAGCAGTGTTTCAGCGTGGGTTTTCTTGATGGCGGCAAGGTTGTGTTCCATCAGTTTTTTGGCCTGTTCCCTTTGGCCTGTCCTCCACAAAGTCGCGCCGCAGCATTGTTCGCCCTCTCCAAGCATGGTGAACCTTACCCCAGCGGATTCAAGTATTTTCACGGTTGCCTTGGCAATTTCAGGCTTTAGGTAGGCGGTTGTGCAACCTACAAAATAGAGGATCTCCGCTTTTTCAGATGGTTCCGTCTCATCAAGCATCCATTTAAAACGGTCTGTATGTGGTTTACCGTAGGGGTTATGGTGCAGGGCAACGTTTTCGGCGATTGCTTTGTGGTTGGGCATTGGGCCAACTCCGTTTTGGACAAGCTTGGCTCTTAGTTCAAGTATTATGTCTAGAACTTCAGCGTTGGCGTGCACCCATTTACATGCATAGTCGCAGTAGCCGCATGTAGTACAGGAATAGACTATTTCTTTCAGTTTTTCTGTATAGTTAAGGCGACCTCCCAGAATTTCATGTGCTATATATAGTAGGCCCTGTGCGGAGTAAGCGTCAAATCCATATCTTTTATGAATGGGGCACGCCCGATTATATTTCCAGCTTTTCTGTTTCTGCGTGGAGATTACCTTGCAGAATCCGCAGCGGGTACAACATAGTATGTCGCGTCTATATTTTTCAAGAGACATTTTTCATCCTCCTAGATGATGGATAAAACGCCCGGATTAAGAACATGTTTAGGATCGAATATGTCCTTGAGTTTCCGGATGATGGATGTTCCTTCCGCGTAACGGCTGTACACCATGTCGGCCCATGCGCCGTATGGCCTGCTGAAGAAGGCGCCCAGCCTTATTAGTTCCTCACTTGCCTCCATGAAAACTTTTTGGGCTATCTCCTTTTCTTTATCGTCGGACAGGTCATAGGGAATGTCGAATTCCACATGATAGGCGTGGCCCTGCACTATGGGCTGAATGTATCCGCCTATGCTTGAAATGTCACATCCATGTTTTGCGGCAACTTCAGGCACGACATGTAGAAACTGCGTTACCTTACTTGGCGGAGCCAAAAAGAATATTTCAGCGCATGAACCTTTCGCCCTTAATTTCCAGTAGGGCTCCCTCTCCCAAGGCCTAGATAATAGTTGCATTAACAATTTTTCTTTCCCGGGAGCGCCTGGCAAGTAGGGGGTAGGTTCAAACGCAAGCTCCTGCGCTATGTCCATAAGGCATTTTTCCTGAACCTTAATTCTTTCTTCAGCTCTTCGGTAACCGCCGAGACATAGAACCACGGTCCACGGAGCCAAACTCTTATTTAAGGCTTCAAAGTCGTCAGGCCATTTATCGGCGAGGATAACCGCCAAATTAAAGTTGTTTAACGCAAAGATTTCGTCAGCTACGCTTCCCATAACGCCGTACCTTAAAAGCCGATTCATCGGTTCTATGGTGTCTTCGGCCTTCTCGAAGGGGATAAAATAAATTTTTCGGGCTTTTGGCGCTACTTCAGCCTTCACCATTGCCCATGTAACTATGCCGAATGAGCCTTGCGCGCCTGAGAGAAGCTTGAAGTACTTTACGTCGCCAGGCCCAAATGGGTTGACCATGTCCGCGTTTATCTCCTCCAGTGAGCCTGGACCAGACGCGGTTCCCGTCCTGAACTCGTCGCCTGTTCCAAAGATAACTTCCATTGTAAGGAGGGGGTCCACGTAGTCAAATTGATATTTAGGCATTAGGGGTGGTTCCCTTTCCAGATAGCTTGTCAGAACGGATTTTGAGGCGCGTGGAAGCAAAGGCATGTTAAGTTTTAAGCCATGCTTTTCAAGTTCGGGAACAAGCTCGCCGAAGGTTACCCCTGGCTCAACTATTACGGTCCGGTTTCGAGTGTCGATTTTCAGTATTTTCTTCATTTTGCTGAAATTTAGAATTATGCCTCCTTCTCTGGGAACGGTGTCACCGCGAAGGTGGGGAGGCCCAGAACTGACGGGCACTAAAGGGATCTCGTGTTCGTTAGCGAAACGCACTATCCTTTTAACTTCCTCTTTGTTTTTTGGATATACAATGCATAGTGGCTTTACTGGCTTTACAAAACTGTGGTCTCGTGAAAACTCTTCAAGCGCCTCATCGATTGTTACAACGTTTTCTGAACCAACTATTTCCGCCAACTTATCAATCAAAACTTCACGTTCCAAAATGCTGGTCGTGGCCTTAACCTCCCTATTCTTCGGGTATAACGTAGAATTTCGGATTCGCCACCGAGTTGGGGTCAAACGCCTTCTTAATCTTCATCTGCCATAAGTGGAAGTTACTGTAGAGGGGACCAAGCTTTTTAACGGTTTCATCACCGTAGGCTCCGAAACGAAACATAACGTCTGGAAACCTCTCCTTTAGGTTTCTCTCCATCATTTTGAAAGCGTACTCTTCCATTGCTTTCCTTGATTCTGGAAGTGTCGGATCGCCCAGAATCAGATTTTCAGTGCATGCCATATGTCCATACTCGGTTGGTACGATCCAGTAGCTGTCTAAGGTATCGGTGATTAGGCCTTTCTCCACGTATTCCTTTCTTATTTCTGGAATGGCCATTCCCCACCTTACCATGGTATCAATCGAGTCGAGGCCACATGCTGTGCTGACAAATCCGCCAAACTTCTGGACGCGGCAGCTGGATATGCCAAGCAAAATGCTGATGGTGGCTTGGTCAAACGTTAAGGTTTTTCCCTGCTCCCATCCATCCTCATAAAATTCCCTAGGCGCTTCCTTTCCGTTAAATTCAGAAATAATTTCTCTAATTACCCTCTCTTGATATTCCAAGTCTTCTGGACAACAAGCTTCAATAAAAACGTTGATCATTCGGGAAGTTGCCTTTTGATATATTCCGCTAACAATTTTTTCCCAAGCCTCTTCAACTGTAGTGCAGCTTTCAATCATCATGGGCCAATTAAAGTATTTAAAGACGGACGTAGCTACCTCCGCCTTTCCTATTTCGTAGAGGGCATCAGCCAAATTTTTAATGCTAGCCTCCCAGCCGAGCTCATCGATTCCCGGCATCTGAAACATTAAAAGCTTAAACTTGTCCTTTGGAAGCCTAGTTTTATAAACAAACGCGCCTGTCTTGGGATGTATAAGCGTCTCCACCTCAAGCTCGCGGGGCCCCCACCAAGGATACAACTGAACAGCTATTTTGGTGACTATTCCCATGCCTGAGCGCGTCAGGAGGCCGTCCAGTCCAGGACCAGGCCCTGTTGGACAGAACCATCCGGCGCCCAAGCCGAGAGAACCCAAACGGACGATGTCTCCAGTTGGTGTAACCCACTCAGCGGCCAATCCGTGCCTTCGACCGTCGGAGAAGCGATTAGCCATATAGCCGTGGCCTTCAATGCCTTTGGCTATGGCACCAACAAGCGCTGATCCCACCACGCTTGCAGCGGGATATTGAAGTCCACGTTTGAAACATTCAACTGCAAGCGCGGCTCTTGTGACGCCCGGCTCTACAATGGCGTACATGTCCTTCTCGTTTATCTCGATGATTCTGTCCATTCTTTTAAGGTCGAAAAGAAGCATGTTAGGTTCAGTACACGCGGTCTGCATTGTGACGAAACATGAAAACCTTATTTTGTATCTGTTGCATATTTTAACCACCGCCGATACTTCCTCTGTTGTTTTTGGCATAACGACTGCAGCTGGAGGATAATTTCGCGGCGGCCCCTCCTCGGTTCGATGGTACGCAGCAATAACGGCGGGGTCATCACTTACATTTTCCGGACCAACAATGTCTTCAATCATTTTATACGCAATTGTAGGTAAGCCCAGATGAATCCCCCAACCAAATCAAAATTTTGTACCAGTATCTTTATAAGACTTTTTCAGACGTCTAAATTACAGTCAAAAGATGCAATAATGTTACAGAGGTAGGTTTGGCTCGTAAACTATTCGATCTACACCTATTTCATCCAGATTTTTGGGAATTGTCTCAGTTTTGAAAAAGATAGTGTTTCCCTTTCTTATGAGGGTTATTGGCATCGCTTTGCTTTTTAGGTAAAATGTGTATCGCTGGCATTCTTTTTTGCATGGGAATATGCCAACCACATC
>CAZZMT010000017.1:0-5433 GCA_964655395.1 uncultured Candidatus Bathyarchaeia archaeon
GAAGCAGACGACAATTTAAGCCTGAGGCCCTTTATTATTGCTGGCGTTTTTGGAACAGGGCTTCACGTTCTGCTGGACGCTCCCCTTTATGACGACATAAAACCGCTCTACCCAATTGCCGCAAACCCCTTCTACACTCCATCCCTCACACCAGAAATCTACAGCTTATGCATTTGGATGGGAGCATTTGGAATAATATACTACATGGGATTATTAGGCCTTGCTATCTATAGAAAACTATCAAAAAGAAAGTAATATCCAAACATGTTCCATTAACGATGACTAAAGGATATGTATCATCGAACTTTAAGCTTAAGCCCTTTTAGATAATCTTTGTGATATGCGCTTTATGATGATGACGCTTAGGAAGCATAGTGTTGCAAGAATTGCAAACATGATCCCTCCAACAAGATGACAATAGCCATTCCACACGAACGCAAACCTAATTTATTTGAATCATGCCTACCAGCACGCTTAGAATCGAAAAGGTTAATGGTATTAGCAAATAGCTAGTCTTAGTCCACCCCTTTACCGGAAGAAATATTCCCGAAAAAACGGTTAAAAGCTGAAAGATGAATAGGCGAATCCATTCAAATGCGAATCCATGGAAATACATGTCTCTGGCAAACCAAAAATCCCATAAAACAAGCTTCTCCCGTCCAAACCCAACATCCCCAAATCTATAACTTCCTCTCCAACAAAACGCCAAGGATCTAATGACGGCCTCCACTTCACCACCCAAGGTGTAAGAATAGAAAAGACAAAGAAAAGCAAACCTAAAGAAAAACCCCTCGAAGAAAAACCTCCCTAATGCCCACACGACCAAACATAGTTCATCTAACAACATTATCTCAAACTTTTACTTTAATTCTATAGGTTAGAACAAAAACTCAATATTCCATTAAGAGACACTAACTGAAAAATATAAATTGGGAAGCCGTTATGCAAGTTTGTTCGTAAGTTCTGGGTTGAGTTTTGTTATCTCCTTATTTAACAGTTTAACTGCGCTTTCATTAATCCATCGAGTCCCCCTAAGTGAGTCAAGAGTTCTGGCAAGAATTGTTTGCCCCAGTTTATTCAACACAAAACCGTATTTCTCGTAACGTTCTGTTAATCTAACTGCATGTTTGAGAAGGGCGGAATGATGTGGATCACCCTTGATCAATGTAAAGTAATCTAAGTCTAATGGTCTGAGCCTTTTATAATGGTGAGAGAGCTTGACATCTTCCATGTTTATGCTACCTGAGAGTAGGGTAATCTTGCCCTCCTCTAATAGTTTCATCTTAGAGCGTTCATCCTCTGGCCATTCATCGGCTATATAGTTCACGATCTCTTCCCCGCTGCGGATTGCTTCATTTGGGCGTGTTAGCATGTAGCTATTACCTTCTTTTACCGCAAACCCTTGCGCCTCCAACCATTCCAGCTCTTTTTCCAAGCTTGACACATCGAGAGTCGCCTCGCCTCCCTCTTGCATGTGCCAAATATTAAGTAATGCTAATGTAAGCCTTGGAGATGATTTGAAAACGGCGACATCAGCGACGCTTTCAACGGTAAAGAATCCTATAATATACTTGTTTCTTCTGCCTGCTTGATATTGCCTGAGCAACTCATCCCTCTTTGCATATATGTCTGAGTCGTAGGGTGCAAGGCTGGCCACAAAGAATAGGATATCTCCTCGCTCAAGCTTTCTGATGGTAAATGACCTGGGATGTTCACTCAAATCCTGCCCGTAAATATAATTGTCGAAGTCAGGATCGTAATGCACTGACAAATTAGCCACATCTGCCGGAAGAAAATCCGCAAGTGTTTGGCCATACTGCCGATTTAAAGCCATAAAATCTTTATAGGTTCTCTGCTCCTCACCATATGTGCTATTGATTGGAATATACTCAAATGACATATCCTCAAATATTGGGCCAACAACACCAAGATTGGTAGTGTCAGCGGCTACATGAATCAAAAGCCCCTTCATGTATCTCACGTCATGTCATAATTAGCCCAGAATGATTTTTAATATTTTCGACTGTCGATGAGCATTTTACAAAGCAATTCTGGCTGAATTGTAAAAACTGGGCTTCTATTAGTAATGTCTAAACGAAACCATAGGTTCTCTTGGAGAAGTGGGAATGCTAGTTTAAGTATCCTTTTTCTTTTAAAAAATGAAGCTGGGTTTCATTTATGAATTTTCTGCAAATTGGGCATAAGGGTCGTTTTAGCCTACCATCTGGATACTCTTTGTACTCAAACTTATTGGTTAATCCTTTGTTTTTCGATTCTTCTTTCGACATACTTTTGGATACTTCTTTGCCTATTTTGGCATTTGGAACACATCTACACAATGTTACCGCATCTGAAAGAGATTACTTAAGTGATTACTGGTTTCTCATATATGAGTATAAAGGTTCTGCATGCCGTTAATAATTATGGCTGAAATGCGATATATCTTAAGGTTAATTTAATAAGCTAAAGCATGGCTAAAAGCCTCTTGGGAATAGACTAGGTATATGTGTTAAGGTTGCAAGGGAAAAACAGCTTGACGCGCGCATCCGCCATGCAATTATCCTCGGCTGGAGGGAATAGGAGCTGATACTCATTCAGAATTCTACTCATGACTTCTCATTTGGATCGGCGGCAGACTTGGAAGGGTCGATAAAGCGCCTTATGGATTCCTTGAAAACCAGGATTCCCCCTCATTCCCGGAACGAGTACATTCTGTCCCGCCGGCATTAAGCCCTCAACCGCCCGCCAAAAGCATCTACTTAGCCGCATGTCCCTCATATGGTTATGGAGCAGGATCGCTTGGAAAGAAGGAACGAACACATAGCCGTCCTAGTAGAAATGGATCATAACAGCCCATAAAATCTGATCGCAACAATCTCTATCTTATCGCGGAATATTCACACATAGTGCAAAGCTACTTCACAGAAGTCGTTTTATGCTAGTGGTGGCTAAACGCATAACTTGCTCGTGAGACAATTCTTTAAACATCACTTTAACAGGGTTGTTTAGGAGTTAAAAAAGTATCGGTCTATTTACCATCGTCGTTTTTACGCTTTGAAAAGCACGTGCTTGGCAGCCGGCTTGTTTTATTCTTCTCTGTTATGTAATAAGCTTTTTCTATGATCGGCAGTATGCTGATTTCTTTGTTGAGTTTGCTAATATTGTAAAGCGCTAAGTATCCTTCTATAAATTCCGCAAATGAATCCTTGCTTTTCACACCTCGCATCTGCGACGCCCTCTGCTTTAATTCACCAAACAGTCGCTCGACTAGGTTGTTATTTATCTCTCCGGTTAGAGGTCCGAAGATGTGGATTATACCTTCCGGCTTGTTGCCATGCTTCTGAAGTAAACTTTCTATGGCTTTTGGGTATCCGTTAAAGCCATCAGTTACAATTTCATGTGGAATTTTTTTCGCGTTAGCTATACCTTTTTGAAATAGCTCCTCGGCCTCTTCTGCTGTTCTTTTCTCGCTTAGCTTATGTGCTACCAGTAACCTCGTCTCACTATCCATTAAAGCCCACAGCCTCATATCTCTTCCACTTATCCGAATTATCGTCTCGTCTGAGTTCCATCTATCGCCAAATTCAATTTCAAGCTCTTGAAGGTACGTCCCTATCAGCTTACTATACTTTCGAACCCACTTCAGTATTGTCGTGTGGTGGACATCCGCGCCGTAAAACTGCCGGAGATGATCTTGGACTTTTCGGAGGCTTAGTCCCTTGAAATACAAATCTAAAGCCACTAAGATCACAGTGGCGTGGTTCTTCATTTTAGAGAACGGTGTTCTCTCCGTGAATGCTTTCTTGCAGTAGTTGCAATAATATACCTGTTTTGGTCCTGAAAGGTTATACCTAATTCCTCTTTTAACCACGTTTTCGCTAGAACCGCACTTAGGGCAAGTGTTACCGATAAATTCGCTTTTCAGTATAGCATTCAAGCGCTTTAGCGCTAGCCAATATATCACGCACCAGACATGTTTGCACTTCTTTCTTCTCTTGACAAAGTCTTCACATTCACATGTCCACTTTCCATTCTTCCATTCTACTCTGTACTCCAAGCCCTCCTTGCTTTCTGATCGGACCATAAACGCATTTTCGTTGTTCACAGGCTTGATGGAGCCAGCAAGTTTAAGCAATTCAAAACCCCTTAGTTCACGTTTATTCATGGTCTACTCCTTCGAATTTGAATTGTGATCTGTCTCCAAGTTCGCTTGCACCAATTCGCAAATTGTTTTAATTGCCTTCGGCAAAGAGGTTTCAAGAGATTTTAGAAACTTCTCTACAAGTTCCTGGACATTTTCGATTTCACTACATTTATTACTTAAAGGGGTGTGACTACAGTCTTCAAATTTGCCATCTAAGATATCTAATCCACGTTTTATTGCCGCAAGAACACAGAGGTTTATAAGATGACTGTGCTTTTTGGGATCTAAAACGATTAGTTGATTCTGGGGTATGCGCCAAATTACCCCAATGCTGTTGGGTCTTTCAAGTAGGTACCTTATTAGCTGGGCATAAGTAAATCCGGAACCAGTTTTAACTTCGACTATCACCTCGAAATTAGCGCCCTCTATCAGGATGCCTGCATTTGTAGGCTTTACTACAAGGTCTGGCCTCCCGTAAACCCCTCCACTCACCTCTTGCTTTATCCCAACATTGACCCCGTTGTTTTCAAAAGTTTGACGTAAACCCTCGATAAGGAGGCTGACTGCAAGCCTGTGGTTTTCTATGTAAATTGCATCTGCCCGAGTATCTGCTAAAGGATTAGACAAAACCTTGAATATGCAGCCTCTGCATGAAAACCTGAGCAATGTATCTAACACGAACGCTCTCTTGGGGATGCCCGTACTAGTTATGAGACCGAATTTGAAAGCAATCTTTGTGCACACATCATAGAGCCATTGCTTTAATAGATTCAGAAAACCATCTTGCGTTGTCTCATAATTTACCATTGAAGCCATTAGCTCAGTTAGCTCAGTCAATGTAGGACGACCTCCTAAACGATATATTGCATTCCACTAGTTCTAGGGTCTTCATCGAATGTTGGTGGGTAGATGCCAACTTCACGTTCTTCATTCAATGCTGCCGTGGCGGTAGTCTGCTTGAAGATGTTAGCGACAGCTCTATCGTAGGTGTTAACCCATACCCTGAGATTACGATCTACAATGAACAGCTTCGGCGTTAATCCATAAATGTTGTCAACTTTCTCTAGCAAGTCAACTGGAAGTGCAAGTACAACGTCTCCATCTGGACCGATTTTTCTTTGAATGGCTTCAACGATATCCATCAGTTTGCCTGGGTTTAATTTTTCCGGTCTGTTTATGCAGTAAACCGCAATCGACAATCCAATATCGTCTTCTCCAAACACGTGTGCCAACACTTGACCATTGCAAGTTCTTATGGGTTTGTTGAATGTTATGTGTGTATATCCTTG
>CAZZMT010000018.1:0-21461 GCA_964655395.1 uncultured Candidatus Bathyarchaeia archaeon
CTTTGGAAAAGGTTGACTGAAGGATGGAAGCTTCCAGACGTCTGAACCGGAGTGTATGTCAAAAGCTATATAGCGTATAGCGGATGATATACATGAAGAAAACAACAACGATTAGAATCGACCCTCAAATCTTAAAAAGAGCTAAGGAATTAGGCTTAAACGTAACAAAAATCTGTGAAAACGCCTTACGCCTCTACATAAACGCTTTGGAAAACGCAAACAGGCAAATAGCTTCAAACCCGTCTTCTCTAACAAAAAGGGAAGTATCGGAACCGCAAGGTTCTGATAAAGTGGCGGGTCCGCCGGGATTTGAACCCGGGATCTCCGGCTTAGAAGGCCGACGCGCTTTTTGGATTAAGCCCTAGGGCTTTATGTCCAAGCTGCGCCACGGACCCTTCCTTCATTAGGCATTTTCTAAAGAGGCTGAATAAAGCTTTACTCTAATAAACTTTTGACAAGGCCTATGGAATCTACAACAGTTTAGTGTTATTCTATGTAAATAGCTGGTCGCAGCGGTCTAGCCAAACGCGCCTTGCCTTTAGGATCGTAGAGTTGTGCTTCGCTTTCCTCGAGGATTACTATTTCCGCGTTTAATTCGTCCTTCAGAAAATCCTCCGCCTCCTTCAAGACTTGGGCTTCGTTTATCTGTCCAGCCATAATCATTCTTTGCTTCTTTTCCGGAGGAATTTGGTTAACTTCTTCTACGATTCTGCCTACAAAATCTGCCAATTCCTTGGCTTTTTTCTTAAACTCTGGATCCTGCAGCAGCTCTCTCATTAAGGTGTTTTGTGCGATTTTGCCTTCAACAGATTTTTCCAACGCCTTTAGGTAGACGTACCATTTCCACGGCGCCGCCGTATAATAGAAAACTTTTCGGGGTTTTGTTTTTGTCGCTCTTAGTATGTTGCGGGTGTCCTCCAAAACCCCCATTATTAGGGCTTCACTTTCCTCGGCTTTTACGTCAACTTTCGCCTCGTCTGGTTTAGGCCATAATGTAAGTGATGCAAAGCCCTTTCCACCCATGATTTCCCATAACTCTTCGCTCATGTGAGGGGCAAAAGGCGCCAACATCAATATTTGAGTTTTCAAAACTTCTCTGATTATGCTCGTTTTTGTTTTTCCGCTGTTTTTTACGCGTTTCTGGTACCATTGAAGATCTTGGTCCAACTCGAATAGGATTGTTTGGATGGCCTTTCGTACTTCCAGTTTCTCCATGGCTTCGGTTGCCTTCATGACACGTTCTTGGAGGCGGCTCAACATCCACCTATCAACAGTCGTTAACGCTTCTCGGAGGTTTTCTTCTCCGGCGGCTTGCGCTGTTTGTAATACAAGCTTGTAAAGCCTCTCCAGTTTTTCCAGCATTGCCTTTGCCACGGAGGGGCTGAAGTCTGCGTCTTGCAACAGTTCTGCGGTGGCAAGCACACTAAGCCTTATAGGGTCTGCTCCATAAGTGGCGAGGCCTTCTCTTAAGGGGATTATGTTTCCAAAAGATTTGCTCATTTTAGCGCCTTCCATGGTGACAACGCCGTTTGTCACTATTTGCTTAGGCCAAAGTTCCTCTGGGAATATGGCTGTATGGTTAAATATCATGAAGGTTAGATGATTTGGAATCAACTCGTGGGCGGAATGCCTGCTGTCCAACGGGTAGAAGTATAGAAACTCCCGTCGCATGTCTTCGAGAACAGCGAGGCTTATCCCAGTTCTCTCAGCTACTTGTTCAGCGTTTCCAATTCCTAGAAAAACGTAGTCGAACACTTCGTCTGTAAGCTGGCCTGGTTGGATGTTATGCATTTTTATGTGACGAGCTATAGTGTAGTAGGCCATGTAAATTGTTGAGTCTGAAAGGGACTCAATTATCCACTCTGGATCCCATGGCAACCTTGTTCCCAAACCTGATTTCCGAGCGCATGCCTTCTCACGCAGCCAGTCTATCACATATCTGTACTGGGTGCGCAGCTCTTCTGGGTATATCCTCATCTTTTCTAAGCATTTGTGGGCTAGGGCTTTCCACTCCGGGTTGCCATAATCTATAAACCATTGATCTTCGAATATTTTAACAACACATTCCGCGCCACAGCGGCATTTAACAGGTCTGTTCAGAAGCTCATACATTGTTGTAGCTTTTCCAGAAGCCACTAATTCTTGCTTAACTTTTTCTTTGGCCTCCGCCACGGGTAAACCAGCATACTTACCAGTATTTTCCTTCATTTTACCATTGTGAAATTCATGGCGGTAAACCTCCTTGGTGGCGTCTTCCAGCTTCGGATCTGTCTGCTCCCGTATACCCATCCGTTTCACAACGTCAGCAGCCGGAACCTCCGAATAGCCGGGAACTTCGATTATTGAAATGGCCGTTATTGACGTTATGTTCTCTGCCTTAAGCCCGTATACCGCCAGCTCTTCCGGTTTGCCTTTCAAGTTTTCTAAAGCCACATAGTCGTAAGGAGCGTGTCCCGGCACAGACATGACTACACCGGTTGCGTTTTTAGGGTCAACGAAGTCTGCTGGCAAAAGGTAGATTTCATCGCCGTTTGCTGGATTTTCAGCTTTTTTGCCCACAAGCTCTTTTCCAGGTAAACTTTCAAGAACCGTCACCTTGCGGTTTTGGTATGTTAACTTTTCAGCGCATTCCCGGCTTATTATCCACTTTTCCTCGTCAACAACAGCTTTCACGTATTCGGCCTTTGGGTTCACCCAAATGTTTGTCACACCGAAAACTGTTTCCGGACGTAGGGTGGCGGTTGGCAGAATCCACTCGCCATGCTTAAACTTTATCAGCGTAAACTCTCCTATTTCGGGTTCCACGTCACCTTCCGTGTCATGCTGTCCCACGGGGTTTCCATCTTTTGGACACCAGCCAACCGGGTGGCTTCCCCTCTTAATGTAGCCTTTTTCGCGGAGTTTGTGGAACTGCCATTCAATGAAGCGGTTGTATTGGGGATCTATAGTTGTGAACTCTCGTCTCCAGTCTATGGAATAGCCTATCCGCTTCATGCCCTCCTTAATCTCTTCATGAAAATAGCGCGCCATGTTCAGCGGGTCTGTCAACTCTTTCAGCTTTTCCCTTGGAACCTTGTAAATGTTTACAAAGTCGTTTATAAGTTCCCGATCATCTTCAGCTAAGCGTTTCGCCATAGCCAAAACAGGGGTTCCCGTATAATGGAAGGCCATTGGCAGCAGCACGTTGTAGCCTTTCATGCGCATGTATCTGGCATAAGCATCCGCCAACGTGTAAGTTCTAGCATGGCCTATGTGCTGTGGAGAGTTCGGGTATGGATAAGCCACTGTTATGTAAAACTTTGGCTTTGAGGGATCCGGATCCGCCTCGAAGATTTTGGCTTCTTCCCAGCGTTTCTGCCATTTTTCCTCGATTTTCCTTAAAAACTCCATAAAACCTTCTGAACTGTCCCATTGAATTTTAAAGTTTTTGTTTTTTGAGGGTGAGAACACGATCCCCCATTTTCGCACCGCCCCTTAAATAACACAGAGCATCCATTAAACCTTTACTCTCTGCAGTTGAAAGGTTCGCCCTTAAAAACTAGAGAAGGGGACTACCGTATTGGCCATTTTTCAGCCCTAAAATACATGATTTCCAAACGGTAATAATTGAGCTTAAGAATTTATGTGGCGGCCTTCTCCAAGTTCCCTAAGTAATTCTTTATGGAGCTAACATACAACTCTTCCTGTGCATATTCAGGTGAAACCAATTTCTCCAGAATTGAAAGCCAAGCTCTTGACGCAATTTTATCATATGAAACGCGTGTTATTTTAACTTCTATTGCCTTTTCTGGGCAGACTTTTTCACAAGCTCCGCAATAAATGCAGAACCGCTCTTCCACTTTGATTTTACCGCTTTCATCTAAAGTTAAAGCTTCACTTGGGCAAACATCTACGCATGCTTGACAGCCCTTTGGGCAACGGTTAACGTCCAATCGAAGCATGCCATGAAACGGTTTCATGACAAGCATCGCTTTTTGCGGGCAGAACTGCTCACACTTTCCACAAAAAATGCACTTGTCAAAATCTATATGAACACCTATTATTTTCGTTATGTTTCCATTTCTTTCCTCAACATCTATGCTGATGGCTTCGGTTGGGCATTTCTCTTTACATGCAAGTTTGCATGTAGGGTCGCACTTTTCGACTTTGACTGTAACATCTCTCAAAATGTGTGGAAGCATCTCTGAGTCGACAGCTGGGCTTGCTGGTTCCCCGTTTCTAAACATTTTTATTGCGTTGGTTGGGCACAAAACAGCGCAAACACCGCAAAATGTGCATTTATCTGTGTCAATTGTGATTTCTCCCTTCTTTACAAGCCTGCCCTTATGTGTTATGGCATCCGAAAGTTTAAGCGCCTCTTTATAGCATGCCTTGACGCATATTCCACAACCGTTGCAACGATTTTTGAAAATTATTAAATCGTCATACAGTCCTAACATTGATCTTTTTACGGTTATTTTCTCATTAGATTCAAGTTTTTTTACAATTTTTCGTGCCATGTTTACAATCGAACCATGAAGTATTAAATAAACATTCTTATTATATGCGCAATGATTAAATGTTTGCTATGCGTTTAGCTCTAATCTCAGCATCGTTGTGAAATATAGGTGAAAAATGGCAGATGACAAAAAGCGAGGATGAAATTGAAAAATCTGAAGGGGTTAGGATCGGCGTTTATGTTTGTCATTGTGGCGTAAATATTGCCGGGACAGTTGATGTGAAAAAGGTTGTAGAATATGCTTCCAGACTTCCAAACGTTGTTGTAGCCCGGGATTACTTATACGTCTGTTCAGATGCTGGTCAAGCTCTAATTAAACAGGATATCAAGGAACATAAACTAAACCGCGTGGTTGTTGCAGCGTGCTCACCAAATCTTCACGAACAAACATTTCGCAAGTGCTTAGAAAGCGTGGGACTTAACAAGTATTTGTTTGCAATGGCAAACATTAGAGAGCAGTGCTCATGGGTGCACGAACATCAACCCCAAGAAGCGACATTAAAAGCCATAGATTCTGTTAAAATGGCTGTGGCTCGTGCCAACATGCTTGAACCTTTAGAGACAATTAAGGTTCCCGTTAAAAAGAGCTGTTTAGTGATCGGCGGCGGAATTGCTGGTATTCAAGCAGCTTTAGACCTTGCGAATGAGGGGTTTGAAGTCTACTTGGTGGAGAAAGAACCAAGCATAGGTGGCCACATGGCCCAGTTCGATAAGACATTTCCAACCATGGATTGTTCCATGTGCATATTGTCTCCGAAAATGGCTGACGTGGTGCATCACCCCAAAATTCATCTTTTCACGAACTCTGAGGTTAAGAAGGTTTCAGGCTATATTGGCAATTTTAAGGTTGAGATTGAAGTTAAACCGCGATACGTCATAAGCGAGCTTTGTAATGGCTGCGGAGAATGCGCTAAAGTATGTCCAATCGACGTTCCCAACGAATTTGATGAACGATTTGGACCCAGAAAAGCCATTTATATTCCGTTTTCCCAAGCCGTGCCCCTAGTATATACGATTGACATTCAAAACTGTATTAGATGCTATAAATGTGTTGATGCCTGCATCCGTGCACGTGGAGTTAAAGCCATAGATTTCGCGCAAGAGCCAAAAAAGGTGGAAATTGAAGTTGGAACAATAATTGTAGCAACAGGCTATGACGCGTTTGATCCTTCGATCCTAGAGGAGTATGGTTATGGTGTTTACGATAACGTGATGACTGGACTTGAGTTCGAGAGAGTTTTAGCCCCGACTGGACCAACGAAGGGCGTGGTTTTGAGGCCTTCCGATGGGAAAGTTCCAAAGCGCATTGCGTTCATACAATGTATTGGATCTAGAGATGAAAAAACAAATCAGTACTGCTCTAGAGTGTGCTGTATGTACGCCACCAAACAAGCCTTGCTGATTAAAGAAAGAGTTCCAGACGCCAAAGTCATGATATTCTACATAGATTTGAGAGCGTTTGGAAAGGGATATGAAGAGTTCTATAAAAGAGCTCAAAGCGAAGGAATACGCTACATTAGAGGTAAAGTTACGGAAATAATGGAGAATCCAGATTCAAAAAATTTGGTGTTACGCGCTGAAGACACGTTGCTTGGAGCCATGGTTGAGGCAGAGGTTGATTTGGTAATTCTGTCAGTCGGGCTTGTTCCAAACAAGACAACTAAAACGTTAAGCGAAACGCTCAGCCTTTCAAAAGGTCCAGACGGCTTTTTCAAGGAGGCGCATCCCAAACTTAGACCAGTAGAAACGCTTGTTGACGGAATCTTTATTGCAGGTGCGGCTCAAGGGCCTAAGGACATACCGGACAGCGTCGCCCAAGCTTGTGGCGCAGCGCAGAAAGCAAGCATTCTAATGTCGGCTGGCGAAGTTGAGGTTGAAGCGATAACTGCAAAGGTCAACGAGGAATTATGTAGTGGCTGTTTCATATGTGTTTCCATGTGTCCATTTAACGCTATAGTCGCAGAAGAGAAAAGCGTTAAGGTGATTGAAGCCCTATGTAAGGGGTGTGGCGCTTGCGCCGCGGCTTGCCCAACGAAGGCTATTGAACCCATGCACTTTAAGGACGGTCAGATTCTCGCGGAGGTTAAGGCTTGTTTAGCAAAAGACTAAAGGAGATGTAAAAAATGATGGAGGTTGCTGAAGTATTTAAAAAATTGGATTTCAATTTGTGTATGCAATGTGCAGTCTGCAGCGGATCATGTCCTCTTTACATGAAATCAAAACTTAATCCAAGAAAGCTCATGCTTGAGGTTGCATACCTTTTTTATCCCCTATCAATCAATCCTCCAATAAATATTCAACAGAAAAACGAGGTGTGGGACTGCACAACATGCTCAGCATGTTCGTCTCGATGTCCAAGGGACGCGAAGCCGCTAGATGTCATAATTGGTTTACGAAGTTATTTAATTGAAAGCGGGCTGGTTCCACGTACAATAGTGGACGTGCTGGATTCAATCTTTAAATATGGAAATCCATGGGGTCTGAGTCGAAACAAAAGGTCTGAATGGGCCCGTGATTTAAAGGTGAAATATGCTTCAGAAAAGGGGGATGCAAGCACCCTCTACTTTGTTTGTTGCGCCGCCTCCTATGACCTTCGCGCACAGAATTTGGCTAAGGCCACGGTGAAAATTTTAAACTCGGCTAACGTAGACTTCTTCATACTCGGAAATGAGGAAACATGCTGCGGAAATGAAATTTACTCGCTTGGGGAGAAAGGCCTCTTTGAGGAACTGGCTAACACAAACCTAGAACTTTTTGAACGGTACAACGTGCAGGAAATAATTACAACTTCACCCCACTGCTTCAACGCTTTCAAAGTTAGATACGGTAAGAATCTTGACGCAAGACATTACACAACCTTTTTCGCTTATTTAATTGACAGCGGAAAACTCAAATTTTCAAGGAAAATAGAGAAAGTAATAACCTATCACGACTCTTGCTTTTTAGGTAGACATAACAACATCTACGAAGACCCAAGGAAAATAATAGAGAGCATTCCCGGCGTAAAATTCGTCGAAATGACTAGGTCGAAGAAGAAAAGCATTTGTTGTGAAGGAGGAGGTGGGAGAATGTGGCATGAAGTTCCAGGTGCCCGTCTTTCTGAAATGCGGGTGAAGGACGCCTTGGCTGTCGGAGCAGAAATCATCGCAACAGCTTGCCCCTTCTGTTTGATGACCATAGAAGACAGTATCAAAACAATGGGGCTTGAGGACAAAATCATGGTTAAGGACATCAGCGAACTGGTCGCTGAGGCTCTTTAGAAGGGAACAAATGCATGTCCTTAAAGTCAAGCAAGATGCGGAAAAGATTATTAGATAAAAAATGTGTAACAAATCTTTCCACGCTGCTTTAAGCTTTGGATGAGGATGTTTGATGGAGGCTGGAAAAACCGAAATAAGAAAGTTTGTAGCTGTAGATCCAAGCAAATGTATTGGGTGTGGTCTTTGCGAAATTATCTGCATACTAGAGAAGGGTGAACCCTTCCTAAGCCCAACACGCTCAAGGATTCACGTGATAAGAATTTTACCGTTTTTCAATATTGCAACAGCCTGTAGACTTTGCAGTGATGCGCCTTGCGTTAAAGCGTGTCCACGGAACGCCTTGCTTCAAAAGGAGTCTGGTGTGATTTCGGTTGATGAAGATAAATGTGACCTTTGCGGCTGGTGTGTAATGGCTTGTCCCTATGGTGCAATAGCGCTTCATTCCGTTAAGCCTTCAGTTCTGATATGCGATCTGTGTGAAGGGGATCCTAAATGCGTAGAGTTTTGTCCAGAAGAAGCGTTGGCTTTGGCTTCTCAGGATGAAGCAGAGAAACTTTGGCGAGCCTCGGTAGAGCAGCTTCCAACAGAAATGGAGAATTTTACGGCTCTAATTAAGGCAAGAAAGGTGCATGCATTGTTTGAGGGGTTAGAAGAGAAGACGCGGAGATTTTACTGGAAGTATAAAGAAATGGAGAAAAGGTATAAACTAAAGTAACCTTAAGTGTTCCGGGGAGAAATTTCGGGGCTTATTAATGGAGGAGGATGAGGAAGAAAAGACCTACAATTGTATGTTATGCGGCAGAAAAATCACAATGGAGGAGTATGAAACCTATGGTGGGCTTTGTCAAGAGTGTTACGAGCTTGAAGTGGCCGAGCTGGACATGGATCTTGAAGAGGACTAACTGGCTTGCAAAACAATTAAAACATGTTGAGTCAAATGTTTGTTAAGGTGTTGAAATGGAAGATTGGGAATTAATAATTGTTGGCGCTGGTGTTGCTGGCTTAACGGCTGGAATTTACGCCGTAAGAAGTGGGTTGAAAACTTTAATCCTTGAGGAGAAGATTGCTGGCGGGGCGGCTGCTGACGCTCCAACAATTGAGAATTATCCGGGTTTCGAGAGGATAAGTGGCCTTGAGCTTATGCAGAAAATTGCGGCGCAGTGTAGGAAGCTTGGCGCGGAGATCCACGAGTTTGAAAAAGTTACAAGCTTAAATCTTAAAGGCGAGGAGAAGATTGTTGAAACAACTAAAGCCTCTTATAAGGCTAAGGCTGTTATAATTGCCTCCGGCACAGGCCATACCGAGCTTGGCGTTCCCGGTGAAAGGGAGTTTCGCGGCAGGGGTGTAAGCTATTGCGGAATCTGCGATGGTCCCCTCTTTAAGGGCAAACGTGTATTGGTGGTTGGCGGTGGTAACTCTGCCGTGGCCACAGCCCTCTATTTGGCGGATTTAGCCTCTGAAGTTAAGGTTGCTCATAGAAGGGATACATTTAGGGCTGAGGAGATACGTGTGAAAACGCTTTTGGAAAAGCCTAACGTTGAGGTTTTCTGGAACACAGAGTTGAAGGAGATTAAGGGTGAAAAGCTCGTCAGTACGGCTGTGCTTTTTAACCCGAAGACCGGCACTGTCACAGAGCTTCCAGTTGATGGAATCTTTATCCAGGTTGGTGAGAAGCCCAATAGTGAGCTTGCCCAGAATGCTGGAGTAGCCGTTGACGAGCATGGCTACATAATTGTTGACACTCGTCAAAGAACGAATGTTCCCGGGGTATATGCAGCTGGCGACGTTACAAATCATCCGGTTAAGCAAATTGGAACGGCTGTTGGGCAGGGGATAACAGCTGCTCTAGAGGCTTACGGGTTTATTCGCAGACCTTACTATTTCAAGCATTAATGCGTTAATTTTGCTCCAAAAATTTATATTACCCGAGACTTATCATTCAAAACTTCTAACACCAACAGTGCTATAGGCAAGTAGGCGTTTGGAGCTGTCTGGAATGGGTGAAGAGCAGACAGTTGTTGTAAGAATAAACCAAGATTATTGCAGCCGCTGTTCAATCTGTTATTCAATATGCCCTTACGAAGCTATAAAGCGGGACGCGGAAACTGGCAAGGTTGAAATAGACATCCAAAAATGTCAAGTTTGTGGAATATGTTACAGTGCTTGTCCCGTTTTCGCCATTGAAATACTCTATTATGACTATGAGAGTTTGGTGGGTTATGTTGATAATGAGTTGAAAAGGACTGGAGCAGAAACTCTTGTGCTTATGTGCCGTGGAAACTCACCCTCGACGCTTGAGGTTGAAGAAATTTTGGCTGAGCAAGGGTTAAGCCTAAAGAACTATGTTCCGTTGCGCTTGCCATGTTCTGGAAGGGTTCCAACAGAGTTCATTTTTAAGGTTTTAGGTTTAGGCGTTAAAAACGTGGTTTCAATTCAATGTGAAGATTCGTTCTGCCGCTTCAAAGAAGGCACAAAAATCAACACGAGACGACTGTTTTTAAGCAAAAAAGTTCTGGAAGAGTTGGGCTTCGCCAAAGACACTGTTAAAGTCGTTAAATACTCAAGGAAGGTTGTTTACGACACTGCGAAATGTGTGGGTTGCGACAAGTGCGTTTTCATATGCCCATACGCTGCCATAGAGGCGGAACACTTCGCCACGCCAAAAATTCTTTATGACCACTGCATGGGGTGCGGTGCATGCGCGCTTGTTTGTCCCCATCATGCTATCCAGCTTAAAGGTTTCGAGTTTGAAAATGTTTTGAAGCGTTACTGCGATTCTGCTGTGAGGCTTAAAGCGGATGGCAAATCGCCATTAATTCTTGTTTTCTGCTGTCAATGGTCGGAGTTTTCAGCCCTTGATAATCCGGAAACGGTCTTGTTTAAGCGGAACGCTGTGACCCTTGAGGTTCCATGCTTTAAGGCTTTAGATCCGGTCCATGTGGTTAACGCTTTGCAAAACGGGTTTGACGGAGTTATGGCTGTTGTCTGTTCCGCTCAAGACTGCAAGCTTCAAGAGGGCAGAGATGTGGCTGAAAGAAACATGGCGGTGTTAAAGGACTTTTTGAAAAAGCGGAACATGCTGGAACGCTTCGAGCTTTATGAGGCTTCTCCACGAGACATTGGCGGCTTCGAGAAGAAACTAGAGCATTTCATTCAAAAAGTTTCAGCCTTAAAGGAAGGGAGGGCTTAAAACATGAAAATGTATGAAATTGTTAGGGTTGAGGAGCTTGCTCCAAAAATCAAGCTTTTCGAGGTTTATGCTCCGGAAATAGCCAAAAAAGCCAAGCCGGGGCAATTCATAATAGTGATTATTGGCGAGAAAGGCGAAAGGGTGCCATTAACCATTGCTGGCTATGATGCGGCAAAGGGCACAATAACCTTCGCCTTCAACGAGGTTGGCAAAACCACAAAGCAACTTGGAATGATGAAGAAGGGCGACTGCATATGGAACATTACTGGGCCTCTTGGAAACCCTTCGGAAATTAAGTATTTTGGCAAGGTGCTCTGCGTGGCTGGCGGCGTCATGATTGCACCCATGCTTTTGCAGGTTAAAGCCTTGCGGGAGGCTGGGAACACCGTTGTGACGGTTATGGGTGCCCGAATAAAGGAACTTCTCTTCTTTAAGGAGGAGATGAAAGCCTTAAGCCATAGGCTGTATGTGGCAACGGATGATGGTTCTGAAGGCTATAAAGGCTTAAACTTTTTGAAGGATGTTTTGGCTAACGAAAAGTTTGACCGCTGTGTCGCCATGGGGCCTGTTCCAATGCTTCAGACAGTATGCGAATTGACAAAGCCGTATAAGATCCCAACCATCGTGACGCTTATGCCCATTATGGTAGATGGCATGGGCATGTGTGGGGTTTGCCGCGTAAGTGTTGGTGGGCAAACGAAGTTTGGATGTGTAGACGGCCCTGAATTCGATGGGCATCTTGTGGATTTTGAAGAGTTGATCAAGCGTCAACGTATGTTTCTCCCAGAGGAGCGTTTAAGCGCCTTATTGTGGGAGCTTGGAGGTTGCGGTTGTGGCGGAAAGTGAGTCTAAACCCAAGGTTAAGAAAAAGGCTGTTCCGATGCCTAAGCAGCCGCCAGAAGTACGCAAGCACAATTTTAACGAGGTGGCTTTGGGCTACACAGAAGGGCAAGCCCTTGAAGAGGCAAACCGTTGTCTACAGTGTCCAAAACCCCAATGCGTGAAGGGTTGCCCCGTAGAAATTGACATTCCAGCCTTCATCAAACTGTTAAGGGAGGGCAAATACGAGGAGGCTATTAGGAAAATTAAAGAGAAGAACAGTCTCCCAGCCATCTGTGGACGCGTTTGCCCCCAAGAGGAACAGTGCCAGAAAATGTGTGTGCTTGGCAAGGTTGGCGATCCAGTGAGCATTGGAAGGCTTGAAAGGTTTTTGGCGGACTGGGAAAGAGCCAGGGGCTTCACAATTCCGGAGAAGGCTCCACCAACTGGTAAGCGAGTTGCCGTTATAGGCGCTGGGCCTGCTGGTTTGACCGTGGCGGCTGACTTGGCAAAGCTTGGTCATGAAGTGGTGATTTTTGAAGCTTTGCATCTTCCTGGAGGCGTGCTCGTTTACGGCATTCCAGAGTTTCGTTTACCGAAAAGCATTGTGCAGGCGGAAGTGGACTACATTAAAAAGCTTGGGGTTGAGCTTAAGCTCGGCTATCTTATTGGCAGAACCTACACCATCCCAGAACTGTTGAAGGATGAGGGTTTCGACGCGGTTTTCATTGGAACAGGCGCTGGCTTGCCCCAGTTTCTTGGCGTACCCGGCGAAAACCTCGGCGGAATTTACTCGGCCAACGAGTTTTTGATCAGAGTCAACTTAATGAAGTCTTATGCTTTTCCCAACTATGACACGCCCATTAGGATTGGGCGACGTGTTGCGGTTATCGGCGGCGGAAACGTCGCCATGGACGCTGCCCGCTCGGCGCTTCGCCTTGGCGCAGAACAAGTTTTCATAGTTTATCGTCGTTCTAGGGAGGAGATGCCAGCCCGCAAAGAAGAAATTGAAAATGCTGAGGAAGAAGGTGTAATATTCAAACTTTTAACAAACCCGACACGGTTTATTGGAGACGAGAAGGGCTGGGTTAAACAGATGGAATGCATCCGCATGGAGCTTGGGCCGCCGGACGAGTCTGGAAGACGCCGCCCGGTGCCAGTTAAAGGCTCAGAGTTTTTGATGGACGTGGACACTGTTATAATTGCTATTGGGCGAACTCCGAACCCTATTATCCAGCGCACAACGGAAGGCTTAGCCGTCACAAAATGGGGCACCATCGTGGCTGACGAGAACGGCAAAACAAGCCTCGAAGGCGTTTACGCCGGAGGCGACATAGTCACGGGCGAAGCCACGGTCATAAGCGCCATGGGAGCCGGAAAAAGGGCTGCTAGGGCTATTCACGAATACCTAATGAGTAAAAAGTAGGCCAGATTTAAGCATCTGCCAAAGCCTAAATTGGACACCCTCTCTAGTCTAGAATTTCCAACAATTTTTGGCTGATGAAAAAGCCAATAACCTCCTACACTTCTAGATTTCATCTGCGAAATAACTGTGGAAAAGTTTATAGTGACTACCTCCTTCCCTCTAAATTTTCGCCTGATACCTTAGGTTTCAAGGAATTAGTTAAGCCTTCGAAATTCTCAAGTCTCTTCCTCACCCAGTTTTAGGGCTTATTTCTGTCTTCAAGATTTCCTTCCGAAAATGCAAATTGGGGATTAGCTAAAAATGATTTTACTAAAAAGTTCTGGTTATTTGATGCAAAATTCTGAAATCATAAGATTATTAAAATAACTTTTAGTTTGGAGGCTTTAGTTTTGACGATATTATTAGGCCTATGGCTGCTAATGCAGCTACATATGGGAAAATTTTCACGTATGCTCCGAGGATGTCTTTGGCTTGTCCGGCTATTAGGTTGCCGATGAGGGCTCCTGCGCCATACGCGGTGAACACAAGGCCATAGTTGCGCGCGTAGTCTTTTGTTCCAAAGAATTTTGCTGTGGCCGCTGGGGCTATTGCGAGCCACCCGCCGAGATTAAGCCATAAAACTGCGAAGGTAAAGATGTAAACTTGCAGCGAGTTTGCCGCAGACATGGCCAGTGAAGCTATAACAATCATTGTGAAGGATATCGCCGCCGTCTTTCTTGGACCAAGCTTGTCCGTTAGCCAGCCGAATAGGGGGCGTCCAAAACCGTTACATATGGCGAACGGAGCTATTAGGGCTGTGAGTAGAGCTGAAATTTCTTGTTGGCTTATTCCAAGGTTGGAAGCCACCTCTAGACCGACGGGTTTTGAAACTCCAATCGCCATTAAACCCGCCAGCGTTCCGACAGTGTAACATATCCACAACACATAGAAAGTCTTAGTTCGAACCATCTCCTCTCTTTTCAAACCCGCTTGTGAAAATGTTAGATTCCCCATATTTTTCCAGCCTTGCGGCGTCCAGTTTTCAGGGGGAAATTTGAGAAGTAAGGCGGAAGCAGCCGTTAAAGCGAAGAATATGCCTCCCAAAATTTGAAACATGACTTGCACTCCAAATCTTGCTGTAAGGAAGTCTGCCAGCGGTCCCACAAGAGCCGCCGATATGCCGAATCCTAGAACTGTTAAGCCGACAGCCAAGCCTCTTCGATCAAGGAACCATTTCGTGGAAGTCACTATTGGACAGTTGTAGGCTACGCCGACTCCGAGGCCGCCTATCACACCATAGAGAAACGTAAGCGTTAATGGAGAGTTAGCGAAGGAAGCTAAGCACCATCCTAAGCCTACAAGCAATGCTCCTATCAGCGTAACTTTTCTTGGCCCATACCTTTCAATGTATTTCCCAGCAAATGGCATGGTTAACGCGAAAAGAAGCAAGAAAACGATGAATGGAAGCTGCATTTCGGTAGATGAAACCTTTAACCCGTAACCCTGTGGAGGTGGAGCCTCAAAAATTCCCTTCAGTGGGACGGAGATTACACTGTAAGAGTAGATCGCGCCAAGGCAAAACATTATGGTGAATCCTGCCGTAACGATAATCCATCTGCCCATTTCGGCTTTCAGTCCAAAAACCTTGAAAGACTCGTTTGACGTAGAGATTTCACCACCTTAAACCTAGTTGATCCATGCTTTGAAGATAGATGGGGATTAGCAGTTTAAAAAAGGGATTTTAGTGAAGCTGTCTATTTTTCAAGGGCTGATTTCATGATTTCATAGGCTTTTTTGGCTTCTTCGACGGCGACTCCATCTTCTAATGTTGTTACGTCGCCTAGCGTGGCGCCTTCAACAACCGCCCTCAGCAGCCTTCTCATTATTTTGCCGCTTCTCGTTTTTGGCAGGACCTCTACGAAGGCTATGACAGCGTCTGACGCAACTATCGGCCCTATAGAAGCTCTGAGATAATTCTTCAACTCCCTCTCAAGTTCAAGACTTGGTGTGAAACCCTTCTTAAGCACAGTGAAGATCACGGGAATCTGTCCCTTTATCGGGTCGCTTCTACCAACGCAGGCCGCCTCAGCCACCGCCGGGTGCCTTGCAAGGGTTGCCTCAACCTCCGCGGTGCCTATTCGGTGTCCTGCAACCTTGATGACGTCGTCAGCTCTTCCAAGCACCCAGATGTATCCATCTTGGTCTTTAACCGCGAAATCTCCGGTGTAGAAGTATAATTTACCTTTAAATCTTGACCAGTATGCGTCGATGTACCTTTGCGGGTTCTTGTACAAAGTTTCAAGCATTCCAGGCCACGGAGAGGTTATCACAAAGTATCCTCTGACGCCGGGCGGGCATGGGTTGCCATCGTCGTCGACGACGTCCACGCGTACGCCTGGTATGGAGTAACCGTTGGTTCCAGGTTTCATTGGGAATATTTTTCCAAGACCTGGGAAGTGTCCGGTTATGATGTGTCCAGTTTCAGTCATCCACCATGAGCTGGATGCCACCACGTCGCCTCGACCGAGGTTTTTGAAGTACCACAAGAAGGCTTCAGGGTTTATTGGTTCACCTACAGTGTGAATTATTCTTAACGTTGACAGGTCATGTTTTTTGACGTAGTCTTCAGGGTACTTCATGAGCATTCTGATGGCGGTGGGCGCTGTATAGAATAGTGTTACTCCATGTCTTTCTATGATGCTCCACCATCGGTCTGGTTCAGGATAGTCTGGGCTGCCCTCGTAGATTATGGTTGTCAATCCCGAAATAAGTGGTCCATAAACCACGTATGAGTGGCCGGTGATCCATCCCACGTCGGCGGTGCACCAGTAAATGTCGTCTTCCCTTACGTCGAAAAGCATTTTCATTGTGGCGTACAATCCGACTGCGTAGCCGCCTACTGAATGCTGGACAGCTTTTGGCGTTCCAGTTGTCCCAGAAGTGTATAGGATGAAAGCGCTGTCTGACTCGTTTTGTTTTTCAACAAGCACGTAAGCATTTTGCGGCACGTTGGCTATCAACTCGTGATGCCACATGTCTCTGGCAGGGTTAAACGATATCTCGTTTCCAGCTCTCTTGACAACTATGACCTTTTCTATTTTGAGTCCTTCCTTTTCGCATATCTTTACGGCCTCGTCAACTATCGATTTTAGGTTGATAATTTTGCCCCTCCTATAGAAACCGTCAGCTGTCACTATTATTCTTGAACCACTGTCCACAACGCGGCTTGCAAGTGCTTCTGCACTGAAACCGCTGAAGACAACGCTGTGTTCTGCGCCCAGTCGCTGAACGGCAAGCATGTAGAATGGCAGCTCTGGGATCATTGGCAAATAGAAGGTTATGATTTCTCCCTTCTTTACGCCTAACTTCTCTTTCAACGCATAACTTATTATGTTAGACGCCTTGAACAAGTCGTAGAAAGTGAACTTTTTAACCTCTTTTGGCTGTTTGAGTTCATCGTCCCAAGGTTCCCCCTCCCATATAAGTGCCAGCTTGTTTTTGCGTCCTTTTTGAATCTGCCAGTCGGTGGCTAAATAAGCCAAGTTGGTTTCTCCGCCGACAAACCACCTGTAAAATGGCGGTTTGCTGTCGTCTAAAACTTTGCTCCACTTTTTGAACCAGAATATTTCATTAGCCCATTTCTCCCACCATTGTTCAATGGCTTCCTTGCTTACCACAGTGCTTTCATGAAACTTTTTGAAATCCTCTTTACTCCAGACTCTGTCTTTCCAGCTTGGCGGGATTATGTCGCTTTCAAAGAACTCTTTATAGGCCTCAACACTTTGAGCCATGATCATCAACCTTGGAAGCGGTCTGAAGAAAAACTGTAAAATAAATAGTTTACGTTGATTTTGCGTTAAATTTATTTTTGATTGTGTCGTTTTCCGATGAAAAACGACCGCGACAATTTATGGTTGTTAGATGCACAAAGTTTTAATTTCCCACTAACCCTATTCGATGTGAGGGTTCGCCCTGGTTACTATTTATCTTGAAAAAATCTTTAACCCTAAAAGTGTGGCTCTCGTAGGCGCCACTGACAGGGAAGGCTCCGTTGGACGCGCTTTAATGACTGACCTCGTTGAATCAGGTTTTGAAGGAAAAATTTACCCTGTTAACATAAGGAAGAAAGAGGTTCTAGGTTTTAAGGCCTATCAAACTGTGGAGGAAATACCTGAAACAGTAGACCTCGCCATCATTGCCACTCCAGCCTTGTCGGTCCCAGAAGTTGTGGAACAATGCGGCAGAGCTGGGATCAAAGGCATAGTGATAATCTCTGCTGGGTTCAGGGAGGTTGGGCCGGAAGGCAAGGAACTTGAAGACAAGATACTTGAGGCTAAACGAAAGTATAACTTGCGGATAATTGGGCCAAACTCGCTGGGCGTAATGCGGCCTAAAATCAAGCTTAACACTACACTTCTAAAAAGGATGCCGAAACCTGGTAACATAGCGTTCATCTCTCAAAGCGCAGCCTTGGGCGCTGCAACCCTTGACTGGGCAATCCATGAAAACATAGGGTTCAGTTACTTCGTCTCAGTTGGCTCAATGATTGACGTGGACTTCGGCGACCTAATAGATTACTTTGGGATGGACCCGGAAACCAGAAGCATCCTGATGTATGTTGAAGGAATAACAGACGCCCGCAAATTCATGAGTGCCGCAAGACACTTCGCCAGAACAAAACCCATAATCGTTGTCAAAGCTGGAAAATTCAGCGAAAGCGCAAAGGCTGCAGCTTCCCACACGGGCTCCTTAACGGGGGAGGATCAAATTTACGACGCAGCCTTTAAACGTGCAGGAATAGTTCGGGTTGATGAAATATCTGACCTATTCAATTGTGCAGAGGCGCTTGGGCTTCAGCCGCTGCCTAAAGGACCGAACTTAGCGATAATAACTAATGCTGGCGGTCCCGCTGTCATTGCGACGGATACCCTCATAGCCAGAGGAGGCAAGCTTGCAGCTTTGAGTCCAAAAACGCTTGAAACGCTGGGTGGAACACTTCCTAAATATTGCAGCATTACAAACCCCATAGATCTTCTAGAGGAAGCTAGCCCCGATCGCTATAAGGTTGCCTTGGAGGCCTGTCTCAAAGACGAAAACGTGGACGGCGTTCTCATAATTTACACCATGCAAGCCGCGTCAGACCCCGTCGAGGTGGCAAAAGCTATTGTTGAAGTATGTAGGAGCTGCAAATATCACGGCAAGACAATTTTAACCTCGTTTATGGGCTACGGCGCCATTGAAGAGGCAAACCGCATACTAAACGAGAACGGAATCCCAACTCACTCCACTCCGGAGCAAGCGGTGAAAACATACCTCTACATGTACCAATACAAGCGGAACTTGGAGCTTCTATATGAAACTCCAGAGGAACTGCCAGTGGACTTTTCGCCGCCGAAGCGTCCGATAATTACGATCATGAGAGGGGCTGTGATGGAAGGCCGTGAAGTTTTGACAGAAGATGAGGCAAAAAGGATTCTTGCATTTTATGGCTTGCCAGTGGTTAAAACATGTGTCGCCAAAACCGCTGACGAGGCTGCACTTTTGGCATCGCAGATTGGCTACCCCGTAGTTGTGAAAGTTCTCTCACCTCAAATAACACATAAAACCGAAAGTGGAGGCGTCGCCCTCGACTTAAACAGTGAAGCTGAAGTTAGAAACGCGTTTGAACGCGTGGTTAAGGCTGCTAAGGAACGTAATCCAACAGCGGAAATTCAAGGCGTAACTGTTCAAAAAATGGTGAAGAACCATGGCTACGAGGTTATGCTCGGCGCCAAAAAGGACAAAATCTTCGGCCCCGTTGTGCTCTTCGGAGTTGGCGGCATTGCTGCCGAGCTATACAAGGATTATGCCATTGGTTTGCCTCCGTTGAACCAAACATTGATCAGACGTTTAATCGGAGAGACAAAAATTTGCCACTTGCTTAAGGGATACAGGGGATTGCCGCCGGCTAACATGAAACTTCTCGAGGAAATATTGATGCGATTTTCCCAGCTGCTTGTGGACTTTCCACAAATAGTGGAGGTGGATGTGAACCCGTTATGGATAAGCGATAAAGAGGCTTACGTTTTAGACGCGCGCATGGTCATAGACAAAGACCTTGTTTTTAAAAATGTTGATTCGCATCAGCACCTAGTGATAAGTCCTTACCCTAAAAAGTATGAAACTCTCTGGAGAACACGGGATGGAAGAACAGTTTTGCTTAGGCCAATAAAACCCGAGGATGAGCCGTTATGGCTAGAAATGTTCCAGAACTTTTCAGAAGAATCAATCCGTTTCAGGTTCTTCCAGATAATAAAGGATACACCTCACGAGGTTAGGGTGCGCTACTGCAACATAGATTATGAGAGGGAAATCGCGATAGTTGCTGAACTAAATGAGGGAGGCCGCAGAAGAATTCTCGGAGTGGTAAGGATAAGTCTTGAACCTGACCGTAAAAAGGGTGAAATAGCGTTCATAGTCGCGGATCCATGGCAGGGAATAGGCCTAGGCACGAAAATGGTGGATTATGCGCTGGAAATTGCCAAGGAAATGGGTGTAGAAACAGTCTACGCGATTATGCTTCCAGATAACTTTAAAGCCATAAGCCTTCTCAGAAACATGGGCTTCACCATAACAATCCAGGAAGACGGCAATCTAAAGGCAACTCTCAACCTTCAAGAAGAAGAGCTTCCAAAGAAATCTATGGAAAAGGTAAAAGCCCGAGAAACAGCAGTCGGTGTGGAAAAGGCAGAAAGCAAAGCAGCTCAAGCGGCGACAATTAGCTAAAACATGAGCATGTTTCAAATTTGAATTAAGTGCTTAATTTTCTCTATTTTCTATTTACTTTGAGCTAAATTTAAATTATAGAGGGTGCAATAATCTAACTTCATTAAAAATACACGAGACTGGTGAGGAGAATGGCGAAAACCCAAAAGCTAAAGTTTGCATTTTACTGGGCGGCAAGCTGCGGTGGCTGTGAAATCGCTGTCTTAGACATTAACGAGAAAATCTTGGATGTTATTGCCAAGGCAGACATTGTTTTTTGGCCTGTTGCCATGGACATAAAATACAAAGATGTGGAAGCTATGCCCGACAAGAGCATAGATGTGTGCTTTTTCAACGGCGCCATCCGCAACAGCGAACAAGAGTATATGGCTAAACTGTTGAGGCAGAAGTCAAAAGTGCTTGTGGCTTTCGGTTCATGCGCGTGTGACGGCAGCGTCGTCGGCTTGGGCAACCTTTGGAACCGAGAAAAAATCTTTGAAAGAGCCTACTTTGAAACTCCTTCAACGCGGAATCCTGAAGGCGTAACACCTCAAACAAGCTTTAAGGCTCCGCAGGGCGAGTTAGAGCTTCCAGAGTTCTATGACACTGTTAAGACTTTGGCGCAAACCGTCGATGTGGACTATTTTCTTCCGGGCTGTCCACCTCCAGTCCCGAGAGTAATTGACGCTTTAGACGCTATTTTAAGCGGTAAACTCCCGCCGAAAGGCGCAAACCTCCTATTCAACAAGTCTGTCTGCGACGAATGCCCAAGAGAAAAGAAAGAACGCAAAATCACCCAAGTAAAGCGAATCTACGAGATAAACGACGACTTCAAAACATGCTTCCTAGATCAAGGCGTAATCTGCATGGGTCCCGCCACACGAGGAGGATGCGGCGCCCAATGTTTGAAGGCAAATGTTCCATGCACCGGGTGTGGCGGACCGGCACCTCGAGTCGCCGACCAAGGCGCGGCCATGATTAGCGCTTTTGCTTCCATAGCCGCAGACCCCAAAGTTATCGAGCAAGTTGTTGACCCTGTTGGAACCTTCTACAAATATTCTTTGGCGAATTCGATTTTGAGGAGGAGGATTATGCGATGAAAGAGGTTGTTATAAACCCGATCACGAGGTTGGAGGGCCACGGCAAAATAACCATTTTCCTAAACGATGAAGGCGACGTGGATGAGGCTTACTTCCAAGTTCCAGAACTTCGCGGTTTTGAAAAGTTCTGTGAAGGTCGGAGAGCCGAAGACCTACCCATAATAACGCCCCGCATATGCGGCGTCTGCCCGGTCGCCCACCACATGGCAAGCGCCAAAGCCTTAGACGCCGCCTTCAATGTGGAGCCCCCTGAACCAGCCAAAAAACTCCGGGAACTCATGTACTGCGGCTACTATATTTACGACCACACACTACACTTCTACTATCTTGGCGGACCAGACTTCGTAGTGGGACCAGATGCACCACCAGAAAAACGCAATATTCTGGGAGTTATCGAGAAGGCTGGCCTCGAAATAGGCAAAGAAGTCATAAAGCATAGGGCTTA
>CAZZMT010000019.1:0-16136 GCA_964655395.1 uncultured Candidatus Bathyarchaeia archaeon
ACCTCTAATAATAAACGGGAAAGTGGTAAGCGATAAGCTTCATTTGTGGCTTCATTTTTTCCGTAGCCAAAGGGCCTGCTGTTTGGTTAGCGAATACGGTTTTCAACTTCACGATTTGCTGGATTGGTTTAGCTGGGAGCACGTTGAAACAGCTATGGATTACGCTAAGAAAGGCTGGCGAAGCTTAGCTCAGAAAATGCTTCAAACACGTTACATTTGAAAACCTGCTGTCGTAAAGGCGAGAAGGTTATTATTAAATAATATATAAAGCGTGTGTAAATAAAAAATATAATAATATATTATGGTGTTCTTAAAGGGAAAAGAAGCTCAAAACGGGCTTCTTTTCGCCAAATTAAACCTTATGGCTCTAAGGTTGATTTAACGAGGAATTCCATGGAATTTGATTACTTAACTCTAAGGCTCCTATATGGTGTGGTGGGATAGAGGTAAATAAACAAACAGTAAATAGCGGTGGAGTGGAAAGGGGAGGAAGGCGCCGAAAATTGCCCCTTTTTTATTTTGGGCTGTTTTTTGGGCATTAGACGAAAAGTTTTCCACTTTTGCTAGCAACGATGGAAAACAATTCGTAAGAAGCTTTTTCCTCTGTTAATTTTTTTAATATGCCATTTTAAAGGTTGCTTTTGCCGATACGGGTTTAATCGCAAGCTTGGCCTTCTATCCTCAAACTTTAGGAAAAGCCACAATCGCTTGGCTGAGGCGGATTATCGGTTTTTTCAGTTTTGAACTTTCCGATAATTTCGCTGATTCTGCTTGTTTTAGGCTTGTTTTACACTTTTACGTTGATTTATCCAATCTTTTATGCCTAGGCGGATGATGTCGCTTAGGCTTAGGCCTTTGCTATATGCAAGCTGTTTAACATAGTCGTAGTCTTCCTTGTCCAAAGCTACGCTTAGCCTAACCTTTCTAACCATAACCAAACCACACCAAAATACACCAAACTGCACCAGCAATATAAAAATGTTTTTGAAGGCCCATTTTTAACACGCTTAGCCTAGGCTAAAACACTCAAAAACATACACTCGTAAACATGCAGGGCCGTAAAACAAAAGAGGATAGGCTAAGAGAGTTTGCCTTCTATTTCCGCTAAGCCTTTGAAAACTCTCTCACGCAAATCCGTTATCAAAGCAGGGTTGAAATAGTTTCGCATGAACACGCTTCCGCTTATCCGGCCTTGAAGAAAGTCTATTTCAGCAGGGTTAAGCCATTTAGTCATAACTGTAGCGAAATATTCCCTCAATTCTGGAAAACGACACTTCAAACCTTTTCTTTTAAGCCAATTCCAAACCTTATAGATTGTTAGCTTCTCCTCTCTGCTTACCGCTTCAACAAGTCTTTTCGGAATGAAGCTTACAAACGCTTTTTTAGTTTTACGCATAAACAAGCCTTTGAAACGGTAGTGTTCCAAAGCCTCGTTTTCCTCATTATAATATTCGCTTAGCCTTCCAGCCTTAGCCAAATCAATAATCAGGTTGTAGCTGTTCACAGCTTCCTCAAGCCTTAAACCGCTAAACACTATGAAATCCATGAAAACGCTTAACCTAGGCACTTCAGCCTTCACTTGTTTAACCCATTCCAGAACATTCCCATTTATATTCACGTTAATCATTCTTGAAAGAAGCAAGTCCTCAGCCCTAACGTTTTTCCATTTCAAACCATAAGCCTTAACCAAACCCTGAAAACGCTCATAAATTCCCAAATATTTCGCTAAACTTGAAAGAGAACACATTACAAGATTCAGCTTACTCTCCGACATAAATTGAAGCTCTGAAAAATCACCTTCAAACAAGCAATAAGCATACTTCTTAGCTACTCTAACCTTATCTTTCGCATATCTTTTTGAACCGTGAGAAGCTTCAAGAAACCGCCTGAAACCATTCCAATCAACATTAACAATTTGGTTATGAGCCTGTCGCTCTAACCTAGCTGAGCTACGGGCCCACGTTTGATAGAAAATCCTTACCGCTATTATGAAAGTTTTACGGTTTAGGATTGTATTTGTTTTGGTAATCCTTTTAATTAACGGTGCCTTGAATGTTGCTGGAGCCTTTTCCCATAAACGTGTCATGGTGGTCCTCGGTGAACGTTGAAGGTAGGCAAAGTGCTGAGCGTTTGCTTGCAGAGATGATTAAGGAGGCCATTCGAGCTTTTCATAGAAGACTTGTCGTTGCTTGCGGTGAGGAAGCCTTGGATGTATTAGCCTACATTGTTTCAAAACATCAAGCTCTTAGGGGCGGAGAAAACGAAAAAGTGGTTTTTGTTCACGGCGATGGTGAAGACAGCACCGCGGAATTAGTCTACAAGGGGTTGACTGAAAAACTTGGAGTGCTGGGTTGTTCAATAAGTAACTTTAAACTCTACACGTACGAGTATACCCATAAAATCATGGGAACAACCAACGACATACTAATCCTGGACATGACGAATGGAGCAAGGTCCAACGACGTTGGAAGGCTTATCGAAACCGTTAGTGGTGGAGGACTGGCAATCCTTTACAATCTTAACTTGAAAGCCGAAAAGCCTTGGAGCACAAGCATTCACAAAAAGCTGGCTTCCCCACCCTACACTGAAAGCGATCTGAGAAACCGGTTTGAAAAGTTTTTCGTGAGAAAGATTCTTGAACACCCATGCTCATGGATTCTTGAAAATTGGAAAATTGTTAAAGGAGACCTTCTAAACCCGCCGAAAACTGTTAGGGAAAAAGCTGTTCCACCAAAGAGAAGCAGAATCCCCCAACAGATTTTTAGGCTTGCCCTAACCCGGGAACAAATGGAAGCTTTAGAAGCCTTCGAGTTTCTTGGCATAAAAAGGAAGGGGCTTATCGTTTTGATTTCAAACCGTGGGAGGGGTAAGTCAGCCCTTCTTGGGCTTGGGGCAGCAGCCCTTCTCGCCTTAGGCTTTGAAAGAGTGGTTGTCACGGCTCCAGCATGTGAAGAGGTTCAGACAGTTTTTGAAATGGCTGAAAAGGCGCTTTCATCCATCGGCGAAAGAGTTAAACGCGAACGCTTAAACGACCTGGTTTACAAGCTTACATGCAAAAGGGGCAGCCTAGAGTTTACACCGCCTTACAGAACCATCAGCGAAAACGCCGACGCTGTTCTCGTTGACGAGGCAGGCGGAATACATGTTTCCCTATTGTTTAGAATTGCTGAAAAATTTCCGAAAACCGTTTTCGCTTCCACGGTGCACGGATATGAAGGCGCAGGCAGAGGCTTCTCCTTGAGGTTTTTGAAGTCTATTGAGAGGCTTGAGGACGTTAAACCCTACATTATCGAGCTTAAAGAGCCCATACGGTATGCACCTGAAGACCCCGTTGAAAAGTGGCTTTACGACACCTTGCTGTTAAACGCTGAACCAGCCGAATTAGAAGGCGAACAATTCAGCCTTGAAGAATGCAGGTATGAGGAGCCAAACCTAGACTTTTGGTTTGAAAAGGATGAGGAACATCTCCGCCAGTTCATAGGCATATACGTGCTCGCCCATTACAGGAATAGGCCTGACGACCTTCTTATTTTGGGGGATGCACCGCACCATTCAGCTCGAGCGGTTTTCTCCCCGTCTGGCAAGGTTTTAGTAGCTTTGCAAGTTGACGAGGAGGGACAGATGAGCGCCGAGCTTGTAGACCAAGTTTTGACAGCTAAACCGCCATCTGGGCATCTTATCCCATCATGTATTGTGAAGTATAATCCACAGCGCACGGCTTTTTCAAAGCTTAAAGGGATTAGAGTTGTTAGGATTGCAGTTCACCCAGAACTTATGGGAAGAGGCCTAGGAAGCCTAGCTCTCCAAAAGCTTTGCGAAGAAGCGAAGCGGGAAAGTTTCGACTGGGTTGGGGCTAGTTTCGGCGCCAACCCGGAGCTTGTGGATTTCTGGCTTAAGAATGGCTTTGTGCCAGTTCACATAAGCCCCATGCGGAACGTGGCATCCGGAGAATTCAGCGTCATAGTTGTTAAGCCCTTAAACGACGATGTACAAGCCATGGTTGAGGACATCCACAGGGAATTCAAGCTTAGGCTTTTAGAAGCCTTGCCAGACACATACTTCAACATTGAACCCCAAGTGGCAGCGAGACTCCTTAAAGGACAGAACTGGACAAGTCTTGAAAAGTTCCCCCTTTCCAGCTCTCAGCGTGGTAGACTTCTGCAATATTCTGAGGGGAAACTTGCCTATGAGGGGGCATGCGACGCTGTAAAACAGCTTTTAAAAACCCATTTCATGAGCTCGGGGGAAGCCAGACTTGGGTTAGATGTGGATGTCGAGGCTAAGCTTATTGCAAGGTGTCTTCAAGCCCGTTCTTGGGGACACGTGGCAAAGGCTTTCAAAATCCAGTCAGCAAGTCTAAAGGCTGAAGTGCGCTCCCACATTGCAAGGATGACAACTCACTATAAAGTCTTGGAAGGCTGATCAAAACAATTTTAAGGGTAGGCTGCACAAATTTGGATCATGGAAGGCTTAGGCGTTAAGGCTCCCGAACTGAAAGTTTTCACCTTGCCCACTTGTTCAAGCTGCCATGTTGCAAAACAAATCGTCTCTGAGGTTGCCCATAAACTAGGCTTAGCCTACCGCGAGATAGACATGAACACTAAAGAGGGCTTAGAAGAGGGGATGCTTCATCAAATAATGAGCGCTCCAAGCATAGCCTTAAACGACGAGGTAATCGTGGTTGGAAGGCTTATTTCGAAGGAAAAACTTGAAGAAGAAGTGCAGAAAAGACTGGAAAAGTGGCGAGCCAGAGCCTTCCCAGAAAAGCCTTAAGAGTTGAGCATGCTTGGCGGAAAACGAAGTTAAAAAGGCTTTAACGGTTTTCAATTACGCAGAAAAATTCAAAACAAGCCTTATTGTGGCTTCAAGTCTACTGGAGCTTTTAGGCGAAATTAAGGGAGAAGCCGAACTGGCTGGTGCTGAAAAACTGCTCATCACCTACTTCAACGCGTTAATCTTGGAGGTTAACATTGCGGCTAATGCCTCAAAAGTTGAAGGATTCAGAGAAATAGCCACAAACCTACAAAAGGCCGTCGAACACGTGCGACAGCACAACCCCATTGTGGCACAGAGGCTTGTTTCAGAAGCCATTTCCATGGCAACCACGCAAGGCAACTGGGCGGCGCAAAAGCTTAAAGAGAAAAACTTGATCTAGACTTGGCTTTTCCAGCTTTTAGCCTCTCATAGTGGAAAAGGTATTCCTGGGCGTAGCCAGCGAAACTTCCAAAATATTTTCGCCCAAAAAAGCTAAGTTTTTCATATTCCGCCTTTGTCAGCGACTTTTTAAGCGAAATTCTCCTAACGAATTCGCCTTCAAAATAGTTTGCGTAATACTTTGTGATTATGCGTTTAATCCAGACGTCCACTGGGAAGGCTTCAAGCCTTTCAAGGGAAAAAAGCAAGACACAGTCAGCCACTTTAGGGCCAACGCCCGGCAATGTAAGCAACATTTCTCTGGCTTCTTCAAAGGGCTTCATTTTCAATTCCTCAAGAGCGAATCCTCCGTTTGCAACTTTTTTGGCTGTTTCTGCCACATATTTTGCTCTGTAGCCCAAACCGCAACTGGCAAGCTCTTGGAGACTTGCTTTTGCAAGTTTCTCCGGTGTTGGAAAAGTATAGAAAACCATGTTTTCAAAGACTCTTTTTTCTCCGAATTTTTGGGATAGATTGGAGAGCATCTGTTTTATGGCAGATATGTTCTTGTATGTGGCGCAAATGTAGGATATGAGGCATTCCCACGGGTCTTGACGTAGAATCCTCAACCCGTTGAGGGCTTTAACTGCCTCTTCCGCGTGCTTGTCCTTTGCTATTTGCTTGAGAATCGACGGTAAGTCGTCGCCTAACCTAAAATGCTTTTCCAAAAAGCCAGAATCAACATTTTCAAACTCTACGATGTTGCCTTTTTGCCGCACCTTGAAAGGCTGGTTGGCGACTACGCCATACCACCATTCGCCGATTCTGTCCCATCGGAAGGCTTGCCCACAGCAAAGGGTTAAATCCAAATCAAAAGGCTGGCTTGGCGATAAGAAAATTTTTCCCATAGATAGCCTCACTCTTTATCAATGAACATGTCTGGGGTTGGTGTCTCCGACGGCAAGCCTTTACGTTCGCGGATTTGCCTAATAACTTCGACTGCGATGTTTTCAGGAACTTTTTCCCAGTGGCTGAAAGTGCACTGCCAGAAAGCATGCCCAGAAGTGGCTGAACGCATTTCGGTCGACAATCCAAAGGTTTCAGCAACCGGAATAAAGCCATCAATCATGGTTAATATGCCCTTCTGTTCCGAAGCCAAAATTTTGCCCCTTTTCTTTGTAATGATTTCTATGCAGTCTCCAACCCACTGGGCTGGAACAGAAACCCCAATCCGGTAGACGGGTTCAAGAAGAACGGGCTTGGCTGTCAAGAAAGAGCCTAAAATGGCTCTGCGTATGGCTGGCATTGTCTGGGCTGGGCCGCGGTGCACCGGATCCTCATGGAGCTGTGCGTCCACAAGTTTGACTTTGACGCCGCGAATGGGCTCTTCGCATAGGGGTCCAGCTCTGCACGCCCATCTAAAGCCGGCGACGATCATTTCTCTGGCCTCCTGAAGATACTGCACACCCTTGGTCATGTCGATGAGGATGTTGCGGTGTTCGTCTATGGCCCAAACGTTTCTTGCTTCTTCAGCCGGCCAGCCAGCCTCTTTGCAAAGTATGTTTCCAACGTGTTTGCGGCCCATTTCTTCGGTTATTTCGCCTTTTTCTATGAGGTTTATGACTTTCTCTTCTAACGGTTCAACTTGAACCCAGAACCTGTTGTGTTTGTTGGGGCTTTTAGCCATGGCTGTTACGCCCTTTCCAGAGACGCTTTCACGGTAGATGACTATGGGCTTGGATGTTATGAGTTCTAGGCCTCCGCCATAGTCTTGTAGGAATTTCACGGCGATTTCAAGGTGAAGTTCGCCCATGCCGCTGAGCAAGTATTCACCCGTCTCCTTGTTAATGGTTGTGATGAGGTTGGGGTCTTCTATGGAAAGCCTATTCATGGCGTCCACTAAATGCGGCAAATCTTTGGGGTGTTTTGGTTCAACAGCTATCGTTACAACCGGCTCTGAAATGTATTTGATGCGTTCAAACGGCACCATAACATCTTTGTGGGCAATATCCACCAGTGTTTCGCCAGCCCTAGCCAAGTCCAAGCCTAAAAGAGCTGCAATGTTTCCAGCCGTTACTTTGTCTACGACCTCACGATAGGCGCCCATATAAATGGAGACTTGCTGGACGCGGTAGTCCTTGCGGACGCCAACAAGGTAGACATGGTCGCCTTCCTTGACCATGCCGGAGAAAAGTCTTCCGGTTGCCACCAGCCCAGCGTGGGGGTCCATCTGCGCCATTGTAATGCACATGACCGTCGGACCATTGTCGTCGCAGTTCAGCATGGCTTGCCCAATCTCGGAGTTTAAGTCGCCCTTCCATATTCTTGGAACCCTATACTTCTGGGCTTCAACAGGGTTTGGAATGTTCTTCACAACCATGTCTAAGATGGCGTCGTGCAGCGGAATAAGCTCCGCAAGCTTCTGATGTTCACCATGGTTATAGGCTTCAATTATGTCGCTGAACTTTAAGCCTTTTTCTTGGGCGATTTTCAACGTGAACCCCCAACGGTGGAGGGCTGAACCAAAAGCAACGGTTTCTTTTTGGGGGTCAACCTTCCATTTATCCTTAAACTCTGGCTCGCCGTAAACCTCTATTAGATTGTTGAAGTCGCGGATAATCCGCAAAAACTTGTCCTGAATCTCGCTTGGCGTAAGCCTCAATTCGCGGATGAGACGGTCAACCTTATTGATAAAGAGAACGGGACGCACTCTTTCCTCAAGGGCTTGCCGCGTCACAGTTTCTGTTTGCACCATAACCTCTTCAACAGCATCTACAACCACCACCGCGCCGTCAATAGCCCTCAAAGCCCGCGTCACCTTACCCGTGAAGTCCACATGTCCCGGCGTGTCAATTAGGTTTATGACGTATGGGCGTCCGCCAATCTCGTGGAGAAGCGAAATGTTTGCAGTTTTAATCGTGATTCCGCGTTTCTGCTCTTCCTCCAAATAGTCCAAAGCCCTGGCTTCCCCAGCAATTCTCGGCGAGAGTAAGCCGGCTTCAGCCAAAAGCGAGTCCGTCATGGTTGTTTTGCCGTGGTCTATGTGGGCGATTATGCCAATGTTGCGAATATCCTCTTTTTTATGCATCAGCTTGAGTATTTCGCTGGTCTGCCTAAACCTTGGCAAAGATAAAATCCCCGGTGGTCGGCTTCCCAAATGATCAGTAGCGTTAAAAGACAAGGTTTCATGTAGCCTTAAAAGTCTTGTGTTTCATGCAAAAAGTTAATATGGTTCAGTTTTCTTTTGCATGTAGCCAATCACGGTGGGCAAGTGACATTAAATGTTTGCTGGAAAACCTTGCAAACAACCTTCAGTTCACAAGCTTTTGGTTAGCGTGAGGTATGACTAGCCATGGGACGCTACAGGCAGATTGAAGAAATTGTAAAGCTTATGACTCAAACCGAGCGGATACGGAACACCAGCATAATCGCCCACGTGGACCATGGAAAAACCACTTTATCTGACAGCCTTTTGGCAGCCGCGGGCATAATAAGCGAGCAAGTCGCCGGCCAAAAGCTTTTCCTAGACTCTTGGGAGCTTGAACAGAAAAGGCAGATGACGGTTTTCGCTTCCAACATAAGCTTGGTCCACACCTACAAGGGCGTTGACTACCTCATAAACTTGATTGACACGCCGGGCCACATAGACTTCAGCGGAAACGTGACAAGAAGCCTTAGAGCCGTGGATGGCGCCCTTGTGGTGGTTGACGCTGTTGAAGGCCCCATGACCCAAACCGAAACCGTTTTGATGCAGGCTCTCCGTGAGAGAGTCAAACCCATCCTTTTCATTAACAAGGTTGACCGCCTAATACGGGAGTTGAGGCTTTCTCCTGAAGAAATACAGCGAAGATTTGCGAGAATAATCACGCGCATAAACACCATTATTGAGAAGTATGCGCCTCCGGAACATAAGAAGGACTGGCAGGTTAAAGTTGAAGATGGCCGTGTAGCCTTCGGCTCGGCGCTCCACAAGTGGGGCTTAAACCTACCCCACATGAAGGCTAAAGGCGTAACCTTCAAGGAAATCATTGAAGCCTACACCGGTGAACCCGAAGAAGTTGGACGAAAAGTGGAGGCCCTCAGCAAACGCATACCCGTATACGAGCCAATTTTAGACATGTTCTGCGAACACCTCCCAAGCCCGTTGGAGGCCCAGCCCTATAGGCAGAGCCAAATCTGGCCTGGTGACGTGAATAGTCCCGTTGGAAAAGCCATGGCTAAAGTTGACCCTAACGGGCCTTTATTGATGTGTGTAACGTTTATTGAAGTTGACCCCCACAGCGGCGTCGTCGCCATTGGAAGGGTTTTCAGCGGCACGGTGGAGAAGGGTAAGGTTGTCCGCCTTGTGACAAGCCGACAGAAAGGCACAATACAGCAGGTTTACATGAGCATGGCTACAGACCGCGTGATCGTGGAGCGGATTCCAGCTGGCAACATTGCAGCATTGTCGGGTCTGCCATCCATACATGTTGGCGAGACAATAGCCGAAGAAGGTGTTGAAACGGTCCCGTTTGAAGCATTAAAATACGTTTCAGACCCCGTGGTTACAGTGGCTGTTGAGCCTGAAAACGTTAAGGATCTACCGCTTTTCGACAAGGTTATCCACAAGATCACGCTTGAAGATCCTAACCTCCATTTCAAGATAGACAAGGAAAGCGGCCAGTACTTGCTCAGCGGCATGGGCGAACTCCACTTGGAGGTTACAGCCTACCGCATGCAGGAGGCTGGCTTAAAGGTTAAGATGAGCAAGCCCATAGTCATTTACCGAGAAACTATAAGCCACGACTATAAAGGCCCGCCTGTGATGGGTAAAAGCCCCAATAAGCATAATAGGTTGTGGGTAACTGTTGAAAAACTTTCAGAGGAAGTCATAGAAGCCATCAAAACTGGAAAGATTAATGAGATGCAATCCCGCGACGAACGCCAAAAAATCCTAATGAAAGAGTTTGGCTGGACGGCTGAAGACGCCCGCAACGTGATCGCCATAGAAGGCACAAACATCCTAGTCAACAGAATCAAGGGAAGACAATACGTTGAAGAAGTATTGGACCATATGAAGTCGGGCTTCCGAGACGCCGTCAACACGGGTGTTTTGGCCAAAGAACCCATGTATGGAATTAAAGTCAACCTTGAAGATGTCCTCATCCATGAGGATCCGGTGCACCGCGGCCCAGCCCAAATTCTGCCAATGACTTGGCGTCCAATTTGGGGTGCCTTCCTCCTAAGCGATCCTAAGCTTTTAGAGCCCATTCTCAGCTTTGAGTGTAAAGTGCCAAACGACTTCGTCAGTCCCGTTATTTCGCTGTTGCAGAAACGTCGCGGCAGAATCTTGGACATGGTGAACGAGGAGGACATGGTAATAGTGAAGGCTGAACTGCCAGTGGCGGAATCCTTCGGAATAGCCGACGAACTCCGCTCCTCAACACAGGGCCGCGCGTTCTGGGCAACCCAGTTCAGCCGATGGGCACCAGTGCCAGAATCCATGCAAGCAGACGTAATAAGGCAAATCCGCGAACGTAAAGGCCTACCGCCAACGCCGCCAAGGCCAGAAGAGTTCTGCGAAGAAGAATAGCATTACGCCCAATTTTCCGCTTTTCTATTCTTTTGTCGGTCTTTAAATTGGACGAAAGTTAATAGCTTATTCTAGGATGAGGTATGGCGGCTGAATGCTTCCGAGTTCCCACTGAGAGGCTTCTGGAAGAACCCTTCGCAACAATAGTTTGTTATCCAAGACCGAGCAAGGCTGAACTGCAGAGACGCCTAAAAGAGCTTCAAAAACTCGGCGTCACCGCCCTAGAGTTCAACGGCCAAAAACAGGTTTTAAACATGCGTGTTTTGGGCAAGGGCTGTGTAGGTTTAGTTATTAAAGCCTACTTAAAAAACGGGGAGACCGCTGCCCTAAAGGTTAGGCGGGTAGACGCTGACCGTGCCGCCATGACACGGGAAGCTGACATGCTTAAGGTGGCTAACTCTGTCCGTGTCGGCCCTCAGCTTTTAGGTGTGAGCAAAAACTTCTTAGCCATGCAGTTTGTGGAGGGCCTTTTGCTTCCGGAATGGATTGAAAAATGCTGGAGCGAAACAAGCCTAAAGAATGTTTTGAGGGAAATTCTAGAACAGTGTTGGCGTCTGGACAGGGCTGGCTTAGATCATGGCGAGTTAAGCCACGCCCCAAAACATGTAATCGTGGACAACCAAGAAAAGCCTGTAATCGTGGACTTTGAAACTGCAAGCCTAAACCGCAAACCATCAAACGTCACTTCCATCGCCCAATTCCTCTTTATAAGCGGTTTAGTGGCGGAAAAAGTGAACCGAAAACTTGGCGAAAGGGACAAAAAAGCCATCATAGAGGCGTTAAGGCGATATAAAGCGGACGGCAGCCGCCAAAACTTTGAAAAGATTTTGAAGACTTGTGGACTTTAAACTACGTAATCTGCGTTGGTTTTCTTGTTTTGCTGGGCTGCTTCGCCGCCGCCATCAGCAAGTTCAAGTTTTAGTTCTTTTAAAAGCTGAGTTAAATCCAACCATGTCTCCACTTGAAGCTGTCTAGCGATGCGCCTTTTTTCATAAAGCAATGGAATGAAGTCTACGAACAGCCAACCATAAGATTCAGCCAAAGTTTTTTCTCCTTTCTCCCACGTAGAAAGGAAGGCTTTCTGTATATAACAGTTTATGAAAAAATTAAATAGAAGATAGTTCTAGTTGCCGTTTAGGCTACCACGTCTTGTATGCGTTTCCTTGCAATGGCTTCTTTTATTTCTAGGGCTATTCTTCTGCCGAAATACATTCTCTCGCCGTATTTGAGGTAGGCGTATGGCGAAGTTCCAATTCCAACGTTTGTTCCAGCCACGATCCTCGCCGAAATCTCGAAAGTGTAAATCTCCAAATTGTCAGTGACAACCGTTTCAAGACAGAAGGGTCCAATTATGCCGGGTGGAGCCAGTTCCTTAGCGATTTTCTGCACCTTGTCGCCCATTCTGAGGAATTCTGGCAAAAGCGACTCTCGAAGGGTTAGCGGAATGTTCCCAACAATAGTGTAAGTGGGGCTGATGCCTATTTCAAGCTGTTCAGCTGCTGGCACCCTTCCAATGGCGTCCACGGTGGACTCGTAACGTTTATCCACTCCAAGAAACTCCACGTCGTCTCGAATTATGGACGAGAAATAGTGGGGGTAAACGTTCACTCCTAAAACATATTCTTGCAAGTGTATGTGTTCCACATCTTGTTTTTCAAGCAAGCCGCGGCGAACCATCTCATCGACCTTTTTACGGAAGACTTCATGGGAATTAGCCAAAAAATAGCCTTTTCCGCCTTTAGCCCCCGGAAGCTTAGCAATGGCTAAACCGCTTATTTCTTCGGGGCTTTTGAAGGTTTTAGGAAGCCTAAGCCCGGCCCTTCGCAGCCATTCTGCTTGTTTTTCGCGGTCTGCCTCCCACTGGAGGAGTTGTCTGTTTCCAAACATGGGCACGTAAAACTTATCTGTAAGCTCTTCAAGGCTCAGGTAAGCCGTAAAAGAGCCATGAGGCACAATTATGGCGTTAAGCCTCCTAAGCTTTTCCTGCACCTTCTCGTCTAAAAGTTCCGTGAAACTATCCACGACAATGAGTTCGTCGGCCAATGGAAACTTCTTATAAACAATTGTGTCCCTTTCACGGCATATGCAGACGGTTCTAAAGCCTTCTTCTTTGGCGCCTTTGAAAATGTTTAGGGCTGAATGCGAGCCTATGGTGCCTATTGCCAGCCGGCTCAAATCGTATTTGCCAACGAGTTCTGCTATTTCTTCGCGAGCTATCATGTTACAATATCCTCTAGTTTGCCCTCTTTTATGGCGTGTTTTATCTCCATGGCGACTCTTCTGCCGGGGCCAACTTCCATGCCGTATTTGTATTTCATGTATGGTGAGGTTGGCTCCACACATGGGCACCCGGGCACGCGGGGGCTTACGTCAAAAACGTAGAATTCTAGGTTTTTGGTTACGGCGCCTTGTAGTGCAAAAAGCCCAATCATACCCGGCGGATATTCCTTCTTGCACACTTCGACGAAGCGTTCTCCAGCGTCGAAGACTTTTTCGAGCTGGCTTTCCCTCATGGTTACGCCCATGTGTCCAATCTCGATGTTTTGGGTGACTATTCCAAGCTCCAGCTGTTCTTGAGCTGGAAGGTCTAGGACACCGTCCAAGTCTGTCTGTATTCTGCGATCAAAACCCAGTAGGTCAAGTTCATCAGTCAAAGGCGACCAGAAAAAGTTTGCATTGAACTTGGCGCCTATCACATACTCCTCTATGACCGCCTTTTCAAGGGCTTCCCGGCTTATTATGCCCTTCTTTATGCGTTCCTCCGCCTTCCGCTTAAACTCCTCCGGCGAGGAAGCATAAAAGAAGGCCCTTTCAATGACTCGTTCCTTTTCCGGAACCTTCACTATGACTAGGCGGTCTATCTCGTCGGGTGACTTGAAAATTTTAGGTGTGGGAATTCCAGCCTTTTCGAGGAGATAATACTGGTTTCTGGGGACATTACGTTCCTCTGTCTTGAGCATGAAACGGTTTCCCATGATGGGCACCGTGAACAGTTTCTCTATGTTTTCGTAGCCCACATAGACAGAAAAGGAGCGGTTGGGCACAAAAATGGTGTTTAGGGCTCGGAGCTTTTCAAGGTTTTCTACTTTAACAACGTCTACGAACTTGTCAAGCAAAAGCACATAATCGAAAAGGTTGCGGTAGTATTTCGTGTAGGTTTTCTCTCGACCTTTCTGGCAGACCACAACGGTTTCAAATCCTTCCTGTTTGGCGCCGTGGGCTATTTCTAAAGCTGAATGGGAGCCTAAAACGCCTATTCTGATGTTGCGTTCATCGTAAGATTCAATTATCTTGTTAATTATTTTTTTGTTGATCAAGTTTTCCGCCCATGTACTCTTTATACTTCTTCATTGTTTCAGCGAGACTTGGTACATCAAAAAGCTTACGGTTTGTCATGGCATTCGCTGCAGCCATATACATTTCACATATCAAGGCTTTCAACGTCGGATCCAGTTTAGGCGGCGGTGTCTTCACTAAGACTCGCCAGTCTTTTACGCCTTGTTCTACGGCTTTTCGCTTTGCCAGTTCCACTTCTTCCATCCACTTAGTCTGCCTGTAATAAATACGGGCTACTTCTTTACTTATATGCAAGCCTTGATAGGTGAATCTGCACTCGTCCAGTGTGCCAACCACGTCTGCCACCATAAGCCTTCTCTTGTCGTTGAAGGCTAGCTCTATTTTGCCATCCTCGTTCACCAAACCCGCCCTGGAAGCAATTTCGGTGATTGTATCATTAACTTTTAGGAGCACACTTTTTATTTCTTCAAGTTCGCTGTCGGTCAACCTTACCAGTTGTTGGGCTTCCCGCCAAGTAATATAACGGTCGCTTTCCTCGAATTTGGTGCTCACGTCGAGGATTGGCTTGACAAGTCTTTCACCTGGCTTTGGATAATGGTCTAAGCCCAAGTCTTCAAGTGTCACCAAACCTTGCTCAAGCCTCTTGAAAACCGAGGAACCTTCTGGCAAACCGTTGCGGTAAATGATCTCCAGCGGGATCAGAAAGTTCTTTAGCTTTGGCGTGTAAAAGCTGTAATCATACTTTAATTTGCCATCCTTTACGTAGGCTTTCGGCCGGTAAACATTCACAAGGTGGAACTCCATTATGTTTGTGGGTTTTTCCAATTCATCGAAACGCAAAACCCTACCCTTTTCGTCTACAAGTCCACGGTAATGGGTTTGGATGCCCCGCTCTTCAAGCCTTTCGAAGCAGTAAGCCCCCATGAGACAAAGTGCCGCCCCTTTCCCGTCGATGTGGTCTGGCATTTCACCCCAATCAAAAACCGAGTAGCGGTCTGAAAAGTGGAATCTGCCGATTCCCATGCGGGTTTTAGTGGGCTTCTTTACTATTTCAAGGTCTTTAACGCTTCCCACAAGCACAACACTCCATTTTTAGGGCTTAACCCCGCCTAACAGATTTGTCCGCCTTTTCAATCTCCTCCTTCCTGGCAAGCTGGTAGGCTTTAACGCGCTCCTCAAGCTTCTTGTCCGCCAAAGCAAGGATTTTAGCCGCGGCAATGGCGGCACCCTCAGGCTCAATAATCACAACGGAGCCTATGCCACTTGGAACCCTAAGCGAAGAATAAATGTCGGCTCCCGCAAACTTATCCGAGTACGGTGGACAAGCGATGACCGGCTTTATGGTGTTGGCGTCCACAAAAGCGCTTAAGGCATTTGATCTGCCCGCAACGGTTATGTAAACAATGTTTTCATCCTCATATTCTTTAATTATCTTAAGGACTTTTTCCGGGGTTTTGTGAGCTGAAGCCACCCGAAACTCGTAGATTAAACCAAAAGCCTCAAGGTGTCTGCCAATCTCCCTTGCAAACTCCAAGTCTTTCTCTGAACCCATTAAGACGACAACTTTACCAACCATCAAACTTCACGCAACACACTTTGACACATCCCCCCTTATTAACCTAACTAGCATGTTTAACGAAACTTTTAAACCAGCAAACCCCGTTTATCTCTGGACGGGGACGCTGTGTGCCCGCCGAGAAAAGGCGGAAACGCAGCCTTATAGAAGGAATACTTGGCGGCTCCATTTTTGACGATATGGAAAACCTCTTTAAAGACTTGGAGAAAGCCGAATTTTCAAGCGGCTATTCCATAAGTGTGATCCAAACACCCGAAGGCACGAAAGTAAAAGCAAAAGTGGGAAAAGACGTGGATGTGAACGCAATCCGCCAACAGCTTGAAAAGCAGTACCCAAACGCCAAAATAGAGATAGAAGGCGGTCGTCAAGAACCCCTAATAAGGGAAATATCAACAAAAACCCTAAAAGAGGAAAACAATCAGCCAAAATAAGTAAAAAGCAGAACAACAAACCATTCAAAAGTCAAAATCCCCACAAACCAAAGCTACAAATGCCTTAGAAAATGCAAATAAGCAAGAGGGTACTCGACTATTCTATTGGGGTAGTCGTCTAGCTTGG
>CAZZMT010000020.1:0-7347 GCA_964655395.1 uncultured Candidatus Bathyarchaeia archaeon
ATGTTAGGCAGCCTCTGCTAGGCGTATCACGCCTAAAGCCACAAATACGCCTGTAATCCCTACTCACTGTCAACTCTTCAGCTAAGGCCCTCTCGGAAGGTATACGCATGAAACGCTGAAGCATAAACGCCTTAACAATGCTTACTGGACTGTAGTAGGGTCTTCCTGGTCCCGAATCGTGGTATGGCTCAGAAAGCAAGCCCAGAAAAGGCGAAAAATCAAGCAAATCGAACAGCTTCAGCAAACGCTTATGCTCAACCCCCACATTCCATCAGGAAAGCAGAGATAAGCTCGAAAATTAAAACAAAACGAATATTTTGCCAGTCATGCGCGTACCGACGCAAAAAGGATAACTGCCCAAAATTAAAAATGCAATTGCATTATCTTCCGTAAACCGTCCTGATAATTTAATTTAGAAACATAGAAAATTCTTGTTGAACTTAAGTTGAACATTATTAAAAAGAACAACATTCCACAGTTTAACAACCACTGAGCTTTTTAATGGTACCGTTTCGGTTGATTCGTCTGCTGAACTATCTTTGGATGACCCAGACTATAGAAACTTTGTTTGTTGGAAGGGGAATAACGTCCACAACAATCGTTGCTATGACGTGCTATGGTATGTAGATAATGATAATTCAGGTTCACCGACTGTTGGTGACGAATTTGTTGATGCAGATGTGGTCTTCAATGCACTTTTGAAGTGGGGTATCGATCCGGATAATGAAGGACCTATAAAGATTAAGGCTTACGATGTTTAGAATGTTGCAACGCATGAGGCTGGTCACGTCATTGGTCTGGACGACTTAACTGAGGACATTTACAGAGCTTACAATGTATGAATATACAACTAAGGGTGAAATGATAAAAATCTCCCTAGAGAATGGGACATATATTGTTGCCAAGCACTGTATGGAAAATAATTAAAACATTCCCTTTTTTATATCAGCTGCGCAATAAGCAATAATCCAACTATCCATGAAGCAAATCCTAAAAAAGCTAGGTACAACGAGAAAATTATAATAGCTAAACATCAAAATTTTGGGATCAACTTTTCATCCGCATAACCGCGAAAAATTCTTCTTTTCTAATCCTTACGCTCGCAAATACTTGTAAAGAAAAAGGGCGAATGAGTTTGCGTAAATTTTTAAGATATGCCATTTTTTATTGCTGATGGAGGTTTTTGGATGGTTAAGGCTGCGATTTTAGTTACGGTGGCTCCTGGAAAGGTGGATGATGTGGCTGGAAAGGTTAGGGCTTTAGAGCATATAACCGATGTTTTGACGGTTGCTGGAAGGGCTGATGTGGTAGTCCTTTGCGAGGGCACATTTGAGGATATATCGGCTGTGGCGCGGAAAGTAAGCGAGATTGATGGTGTTGAAACAACTGAACGCTTGTTGAGCTGGTCGGTTAAATGGTTAAGGCTGTAATGCTGGTTAGGGTTAGGCCTCAAACAAGAATTGCTGAGAAAGCTAAAGGTCTAGAAGGCGTTAAGGACGCTTTTGATGTCACAGGAAGGTTTGACGCCGTACTAGTGATAGACGTTAAAGAACTGAGTGACATTAAGAAGGTGGCTCTCAAAGTTCAGAAGATTAAAGAGGTAAGAAGAACAGAGACCTTGATCCACGTGGAATAAATAAAATCCGAAAACAGCTTAACTCCCCTCTTTATTTAAACTTAAACTAGTAAAAAGCTGTTGAGGAATGATTATACCTGATCTTTTAGCGTTAATGGTGCTCGGATTCATTGTAGGGTTAACGGGGCGGTCATCCCAGGTCCCTTCTAGCTTTTGTCATTTTTGATGCCGTCCAAAGCATAAGGAACAGTCCATTTCATTATTGCAGGGCATATATTATAGGAGGCGCTTGTAAATGGGCTAATCCTTTTCGGGCTTGGCGGCTTAATAACACAGCACAAAGCCATAATCTACATGGCAGCGGAGCTATGTTAATTCTGATGGGCATGCTTATGGTCAGAGTTAGGCTCAAAGGTTAGGTCTCGCTGCTTGGCAGGTTCTAATCCTCTTCTGGCACTATGGACTGGCACACGACAATTGTTACCTGCTCCTCAATTATCTTCATTTCCGCCATATCTCTGCTAGCAATGTCCCAGGTGCAAATTTATATCCATAAGTTTCACTTTTTCGTTTATCATGATCAGGTTATGGGTGATGCTAGTGAGTGTGGTTATGAGTGCGAAGGTTTTGGATCATTTTAGAAATCCACGCAATGTCGGCGTGATTGAGGATGCTGATGGGTGGTCGAGGGTTGAGAATCCAGTTTGCGGGGATATAACGGATATGTATTTGAAGGTTTCTGATAGGAGGATTGTGGACATTAAGTTTACAACTTTTGGATGTTTTGCAACAATAGCTTCTGCATCAGCCCTTACGGAGGCTGTTAAAGGTAAGCGGCTGGGTGAAATTCTAAATTTTGATAGGGGGTGTTGAGGCTATGATTGAGGGTTTAATGGAGTTAGTAAGGGTTGAACTCGGCAACCTTCCAAAAGCAAAATGGCACTGCCCACCTGCATCTATCGAGGCTTTACTGAAGGCTTTACAAAGCTACTACGTTAAGGTTCAAGACGACCAAGCCGTCAAAAATATAGAGCGGGCGATTAACGCTTTAAAACCATACTACACCATGGGACGAGAGCAGGTTTAGCGATGCGAAAGGCTTGGCTCATGAGACCCCATATAGCCGTAAACCTGGCAATGACCGTCTTTAAGTCCATGGACTTTAACGCTATCCAAACATCAACCATTTCCTAGACACCTGCCTCGAAAATTGCAGCCTCTAAAGCCCCGGACGGGAATAGGACACAGACATGGCAAGGTCTATTCTGCACATTTCTTCACTTACCTTGGCGATTTCCTCCATGGAAATGAAGTACATGTTGTGATATTCCAACGCTATGCAGACTTCACCCTTGTATTTATCGACTAAGTATTTGACGCGCTACAAGCCGTTCGATTGTACTTTTCTGCTAGCTCCTTATCAGCCATTTCTGTTATTCGAATTAACGTTTCTATGCTTAAACCTTTAAGATCAGGCCCTATGTCGGTTAAACTGGCCTCTACAGCTCATCAAAATAATCTTGCTGAATGATTCTGCCTCATCGACATAAGGGTCAAGTTTTGGCAAGCCCCTTAAAGCAAATTAGCAGTCCACAGATTTTAACTTCCGAACAAAAATCGAATAATAAATGGACGGCTGTTCCATCTACTTTTTAAAGCTCTTAATGCATATGCTACTAACGCCATTAAGAACACTACCGTAGTGTAGATGAACAAGAACATTTCAAGGCTAACCTCCGACAATATAGGTGCAACGATGTAATATAGTATAGAAAGGTGCAGTATATACATAAAAAGCGGAGATTCCCCTAAGACTTTCATAGGCCTATATAAGACGAAGGAAGGCTTGTAATCTATTATGGAAAGCAGTATGAGGAATATTCCAATTGCACTTATGGTATATCCAATTGAAGGCCACGGATGATTATGGAATGTCAGCATCCAAGTAAAGCCTCCGAGGGTTAGAACACTGACTCCTATTATAAAGGTTAACTTTTTCTCCATTGCGATTCGTACATTTTGTCTCCAACGTAGGTAAGCAAGGTTTACTCCCAGCAAAGAAAATCCAAGCCATGGGAATATGGGGAACCAGCCGTCAACTATGAAACGGTGAACTATGAGGTCTGTATGCTTAAGAGTTTCTTGAAGGAAAGGGTGCGAAAGAAAAAAGGTTATTACAATAATCCACCTTGGAAGACCCTTCAAGCGCGAGAAAATGTGCGCTATGGACAAAGAAACCCCTATAAGATAGAGTATTTGGAAAAACATGAAGGGAGAACCGCCAAGTATAAACACTTCAATGAGTAAACCAATAATCACAAGCATGGCTCCTCGAAGCAAGAAATATCTAACCCCATGGCCTTTCGTTTGAGCTGTAAGGGCAACCATCATTCCAGATATCGTAATAAACAACGGAGCAGCCCACGCACTAACGAGGACAAGCCAAAAAGGATAGGGATTAACCAATAACACCGTAGGCAGATTACCGCAAACCATCATAAGAACTGCCAGACCCCGCATGATGTCTATAGTTGCATCTCTCTTAAATTTCGGAGAGGACACGTCTACCATTTCCTTACCCACGCTTTAGAAAATATTAAGACACTTACAAACTTTTACGTGGTTTCCTAATCTCCGCTTGGATAGGCTGGACCTGACGACTACACCCCCCGTCCAAACTAAGAGGGAGAATCATAAGCGAACTTGAAGAGAAAAAGGAGGAAGCCCCTGAAACAAAAGAAGCTGCAGAGACAAAAGTAGAGGAGAAAAAGCCAGAAAAGAAGATTGAAAAAGAGAAATAGCCCTTCATAATCCCAAAAACTTAAAGGCGAAATGTAACGCAACATTCACCTGCGGCTTTAACAACTATCATTATATTATTTTTAGAGAAAATGAAATGGAAGAGGTTTCTTCCCCTTTAGGCTGAATTTCGCAAGATGCTATTTCCTGAGTTTCAGCGTCCACTGATTATGGCGTAAATTTTTTCATATTTACTTCAACTTGTAAATTCCCCTTCTAGATGACCTTGTTGCCGGGATTGATGATATTTAGAAGGCAAGAATAACTCCAGAGACCGCGGGTGGTCCAAAAAGCCCGGGGGTGGAATTTGAACCCACGACATGCTGAAGATATCCGCCGCAAAATCCCCCTTTTTCTGTTTCACTTTTTAAAGTTGAAGCTTTGAGCGAATAAAGCTTTAGCTTTAATCTTGAAAACCCGCGCGCGATGGGAGGGGGAGGGGAGAAAATTTTATAAAGGTTTCTCATCAAAGGCTGATACTGAGATGAATATCTATGAAAAATTTTGAAGTTCTTTATTGGGAGGGCATAAGCCCTACACTGTCTTTTGCTCCATCTTACCCTGGATGTAATCCACGTAAGATAGTCGATAAGGAGAAAGGAATAATCTGCGAATATGATGTCGCTGTGACTATGCGTGATGGTGTAAAGATATACGTGGACATTTTCCGCCCAGATAAAGATGGGCAATACCCCGCCATTATAGCGTGGGGGCCTTATGGGAAACACGTCCCGTTCAGAGAATCGGATATTCCTGGAAGCGGAGTAACTCGTTGGGACGCTTCTGAATATTGTGCTTTTGAAGCGCCTGATCCTGCCTATTGGTGTCCGCGTGGCTACGTTATTGTTAATGCGGATCCAAGGGGGGCATGGGGTTCCGAAGGTGTTTTGACATTCATGACTCAACAAGAAGCAGAGGACTGCTATGATTTAATCGAATGGATTTCAAAACAGTCATGGTGTAGCGGTAAAGTTGGCATGCTAGGAGTTTCATATTTAGCTTGGATTCAATGGAGAGTAGCGGCATTAAATCCACCTCACCTTGCAGCAATTATCCCTTGGGAGGGAGCAAGTGATTTTTACCGAGAAGTAGCTTTTCATGGCGGCATTCCAAGTAATATTTTCTGGAGACTTCTAGCCAAAGAATATTGGTGTTGCTCAGGCACAGGACGGGTGGAGGATCTAGTAAGAATGGCTAAAGAACATCCGCTCTTTGATGATTACTGGGCTAGCAAAAATCCTGATTTATCAAGGATAACTGTTCCAGCCTTTATTGTAGCAAGCTGGAGTGACCATGGGCTACACACACGTGGAACACTCGAAGCCTTTAAAAAAATCAGCTCTAAATATAAGTATCTTTTGATTCATGGTAGGAAAAAATGGCAGTTTTTCCGTCAAATGGTAGACTTACAGAGACTGTTTTTCGACAGATTTTTGAAGGAAATCGACAACGAAGTAAAATATTGGCCTAAAGTAAGATTAGAGGTTAGAGAACGATATTTTATTGGAAACTTCAGAAACGAAAATGAATGGCCATTAGCACGAACTCGATATACACCATTATTTTTAGACGCAGATGGAGAACTCAAAAATAAAATACCCGAAAAAGAAAACTCGGTGAGCTATGATGCCAAAAACGGTAAAGCTAAATTTGAATATAGGTTTACTGAAAGAACTGAGTTAATAGGGCACATGAAGCTAAAACTTTGGCTACAAGTGGAAGGCGGTGACGACGCGGACCTTTTCGTGGACATAGAGAAATATGATCGCACAGGCGAATTTTGCAGATTTCCACACACCGTTCGAATGTATGATTACGCTCCTGCATCTCTTGGCTGGCTAAGGGCATCTCATCGTGAATTAGACGAAGAGAAATCAACACCTTACCAACCCGTCCATAAACACCAGAAAGAATTAAAGCTGAAGCCTGGCGAAGTTGTTCCACTTGAAATAGAAATATGGCCTACAAGCATACTATTTGAAGCAGGAGAAACATTAAGGTTGATAGTGCAAGGCAAAGACATACTTGCTTATCCAGGTTTCGGACATACTGAGACAATAAACCAAGGCAAACACGTAATTCATATGGGCGGAAAATTCGACTCGCATCTTCTCGTACCAATCATCCCTTGAGTTTAAACTACGTGAAATCGGCGCGTAGAAGTTAACTCTAAGGAATGGTTCTGGCATCGCGCGTATGACAAAAATTCCGTGCTTCAGTTTTTAAGCTTTGAGATTAACGTGTTCTCAGCACACTTGGTGCACCTTTTCTGAGCAGTCCCCCTTCTTCGCTTGATTATGAAGCTCTCTTGCTTTTTCGGTGGGGTTTTAGGGTGATTTGAAGTATGCGGCAAAATGGCTTTTACACCTTCGGATCGACTAGGCTTCAAGAATCTCCAGGCTTCAAGGTTTTTAGGAAACGTAAATAGGCTGATAAAAGAATGGGCTGCTGGGTTAGTGGTGGGGTAGCTGACCACCGCCACTTCGGGTCCAAATTATTTCCTTTTCTTTTGGTTTGTTCGTTTTTGCGGCGGTTTTCATCTTTACCACAGAATTTGATTATGCAAGTTTTTGTTATAGAGTTTGCGGTTTGAGATGGGCGTTTATCTGTTGGCTTTGGTGGAGGTCTTGCATGTTTGGTGTTTTAAGGTTTTCAGGATTAGGTTATTGGGTTATCCCTTTGGCATGTTCGGAAAACTCTGATGTGGCTGGATTTCTTTCCACGTTGAAGTCTGGAACTCGTAATGTTTACGGAAGAGGCTTGAAGGCTTTTCAGCAATTTTACGAAAGCCAGGGCTCTGTTCGAGAGAGGCAACGTGTAGCCATTGAAACCCTTAACGGCCTTGTGGTTTGTAAAAATAGAAAAAATCTTGCACTTCCGGACACGCTTTATGTTATAGCAAGCGATGAAGTAGCGAAAAAGAAAGTTGTTCAAGTAGCGTTAAAAACAATCTTTAGACTTAAAAAGGATAT
>CAZZMT010000021.1:0-1916 GCA_964655395.1 uncultured Candidatus Bathyarchaeia archaeon
CGATGCTGATGTTGGAAGGCTGGAAGAACCTACATTTTAGGCTATAGGGTGCACTTAGCATGCGTTGAAGGGGATGTTTCATTAGCATTCACAGTCCAGCCCATAAGCAGAAACGACAAACAGTTCTACAAGCAGCTGCTGGAGGATTCGTGGGAAAAAGGCGTAAAGTTTAGGGTTGTGGCTGGAGATAGGCAATACGACTCGGCAGAGCTCGCCAATGGACAAAAGAGGCCTTCAAAGCTGAAACAGCCATACATGGGAAAGGCGATAAGAAGGCATGTGGCATTAGGGTTGACTCGAAGTTCAGGGTTACAGGCCCAAAACGCCTGGTTAAGGCCTACCATGGAAGGCTTAAACGCCAGCTAAACCTAGAAAACTACCATTATAGGGGTTTTGGCAAACGTCACAATAACGCCTGCATCATACTGAGGCCTACGAGGTTTTGAGGCTTTATGTGGCCAAATGCTTGTGGGATAACGGTTTCAGAAGCGTAAGCTTTGAAAAAAGCGTTCCAAACGGCTACGAAAACATGTACATAGACATCTACGAGGAGAGTTTGGTGCTCTTCGTTGAATGCGAGAGATATCCTGAAAGGAAAAGCGTCATAGAAAGGCTGAAAGGGCTTAGGGACGCCTACCCCACGGCTAGGTTTGTGTTGGCCGTCCAGGACAGGATGGGGTGGCGGGCTCCCGGGTTAAGCCAGGCTGCGGACGAAGTTTGGGTGGTTTGCCGCGACGGACGCGTACTAACGCCGACGAAGTGGGCTGAAGAGAGGAAACGCATGCTCCAGTCCATTTTCAACGACGCCGAGCTTCAGGGGCTCATAAACATTTACAACCAAACCCTTGAGAATTATAGAAGATTTAGGGAGCTCAGCCTAGAAGAGGAGGCCTACTGGCGGCAGCTCTTAACCCAGACATGCCTAAAAACCCGCCACTTCAAGGCTGAATGGCTCCAAGACCTAGCCGTAAAAGGCGTGTGGCACAAGTACGTTGAAACGGCTGAGAGAAAGCTCCAACAAATAAAAAACAGGATTATGGAGAAAAATGTTGAGCTGTTTAACGCTATTCTATCGCTGTCATCGCCCTTCACATTGAAGTTTGATGAGAACGGCGAAATAACTGTGGAAGTTGACTGGGACGCCTGGCAGTGGCTTGGGTGGAAGGACTACCCAAACAAAGATCCGGCCGCAGCAGCCCATTACCGGGTACTGGAGGAAAACATCCAAAAAGAGCTTAAAATAGCAACTAAAGGAAACAAGCCAAAAAGGATGGAAGGCAAAAACAGAATAAAAAGCACAGTTGAATTTACACAGCGAATCAAACAACTACAAACGGAGGTAGACAAAATAGAAAGCATGGTTCAAACACTTCTGGAAAACCGCTTTATTACTTGAATTTCATCGATTCTTAGCTTTCAGTTTTCTATAAAACTGGGAGTTTTTGAAGGGTGCGTGTGCTTTGGCAAGCTTAGGCGAACGTCTCGAGGACGGAAAACCTCCCAGTTTTACCGCAAAAGTGGAGGCTATCGTGCCAAAAGTCTTTCAATCAAACCTAGTACTGTTTAAGCACGTTTATCGACAATTAAAGAAATCATAGCCATGTTTTTCAAGGGCATGACCTTTGATGTTTCAAGCTCTTATAGGTATTCTGCGAACTCAACCTTCCACGCCACTTCATCTACACTATCGCCCGTCAACTGAAACTGGTCTTCCCTAAAGTTCACCCTGGCAATGTATTGGCGGACAACTTCCCGCTGAAGCTCCTCATCATACAACATTTCCTTGAAAAACTCAATCTTCAACGGAAAACCAGTCGCCTCAACAATCTTTGTTTTGCCATCCAAACTCAGCTTAGTCTCAACCTTCAACACGCTTCACTCTCCCTTTTCCCTTGCTTTTTCCAGTTCTTCTTTTT
>CAZZMT010000022.1:0-15852 GCA_964655395.1 uncultured Candidatus Bathyarchaeia archaeon
CATGCACAACATTTATATATTCCTTCCGCCCAAACAATTGGCTGTTGGTGAATCTTGGTGATTGAACAATACACTATAACAACAACACCAAAATATAATTTTCCACAAACAACCATCGACACAGCGCTACCCCAACGTTTCCTAGAACTAAGCCTCCACTCGCTGAAACAAGTGCAAAACCAAACCCTTCAACTAAACCAACAAACAATTCAACAAACCTTCAACAACACCAACAACCAAGAAACTCTAATCACCCAACAACTAGTCCCGCCAACCCAGCCCATACCACTAAACCCAAAGCCAGAACCCCCAACAACGATAGCCGCCGTCGACACATCCAGCATAAAACTGGGCGAAACAAGCAAAGGCATAATCATCGCAGTCCGCGGCACCACCATATGGAAAAAAGCCAAAAACTACGCTTACCTACGCGTAGGACCCTTCATATTCCACATTACTGAAGAGAATCTCCAAGAAGTTTACCGCACCCTTTTGAAGGCGTATTTTCCAGAACAAAACCCTCAAGCCTCGCCGAGCTTCCTCCAAATTCCAATGCGAATGGCAAATCTCTTAGAAAAGTGGCTGCAAGCATCTCTAGCCAAAACCATGAAGGACAGCCTAATCCTCTTCGACGGCTCTTTAACCGCTGGAACAGCCGACACCCCAACCCAACAGTTAAAGGAAATTTTAGCCGCCGCCAGAAGCAACGGCAACACAGTCCTAGCCTTCACAAAAGTGACAACACTGCGGTTTAACGGCTGCCTAATAACAGAGGCTTTCCCCGCCCACAAGCCCCCATGCCTAATAGAAGTGACAAATATAAAGCCTAAACCTCCGCTGACACTGCTAGGCGAGGTTTACGTGGCAAAACTAGCCAGAGGCAACTACGCCTTTAGGCTGGACATAGACCGCGAACTACCAACCCAAAAACGCATAGAAGCCGTTGAAAGGCTTCTGGGAAACGACTTGATGATGCATGGCTACCCAGAAACACTTCGTTTAGCGCACATCCTATGCACTTTCACGGCCAACGAGGTGATTGCCATGCAACACTTCATCCAACAACGCTACCGCCTAAAAATAATTGAGCGCCCAGACATGCACCGGCTACTGTTTGGACCCTTCGGAAAAGGGGAAGACCACCATGAGGTTGTATAAAAAAGAGGGCAACATAATCCAAATCCTCAGCTTTCCAAACGAAAACGTGGAGAAAGGTGACTACCTGCTAATTGAAGACGCGGAAGCCCAAAAAGCGTTAATAGCCCAAGTCATAGACGTGCAGTTCGCCAACATTCCAGGCGTTTTAGAAGAGCTGTTGCGAAGCCTCCCAGACGGCGGAGGACTAATCCAAGGCGAGGACATAGACCCCTTAGAGATTGCACCCCACATAACATACATCCAAGATTCAAGACTTTTAATCTGCAAGATCCGCGCCACGGTGGAAGGCGAAATCCTAAGCCCAAGCACTTCTTGGCTTCCGTCGCGTTCCCAGTCCTCGGTTAGAAAACTGCCCATCGCCACGTTGCTTAAACTGGCGAAAGTGAACGGCAACCTCCCCATAACTCTAGGCGTGACAAAAGAAAACTCGCTCTTAACCATAGATGCTTCCTCACTGGACGGCCGGCTTAACATCATCACTGGCAAGAAGGAAACCGGCAAGTCGCACCTCTCCAAGCTTCTGATAACAAGCCTCCTCCAGTACAAGGCGGTTGTCGTCGTCCTAGACCTAAACGGCGAATACACCGGTTTGGGCTTAACGTCTGACGGGAAACGCAACGCCTACTACAACAAAATCCACGTTTTAACACCAGCCCAAAACTTCAAAGTCGCCCTAAAACAGCTCCACTTAAACGTAATATTGAACATTCTCATTCACGCCTTGCATTTGCCCGGCACCTCAGCCCGCGAATTCCGCCGTATATGGCAATACCTCAAAGATAAAGGGTGTTTAACGCTTCATGAGTTGGGCGAGGCTATCCGCAACTGGAACTGCAACCAGAATGTGCGGGATGCGCTTTTCAGCCGCTACCACGCCTTGGTGAATTCAGGCTTTTTCACCGACAACGTGGCGGAGGCAAATCTTCTTGAAGAGTGCCTTTTCAAGGCTAGAGAGGAGGGCGGCGCCGTGATAATTAATTTGCGGAACACTTCGCCCATAGACCGCCAAATCGTCGTCGAATATGTTTTAGGCAAACTTGTGGAGCTTTTGACGAGCTGGAGGCTTAAGGCTGTTTTCCTATTCGCCGAAGAAGCCCACTTGTATTTGCGGGAAACCTATTGGGACGACATTGTGACGCGGATGCGCCACTTCGGCATATTCACAACCTTCATAACAAACCAGCCTAACACCATCCGCGAAAACATTTACCGCCAAGCCGACAACATATTCCTCTTCAACTTCACTAATGAACATGACTTGGAAGTGGTTTCACGTGCCGCTCGCGTAGATGCAGAAACCGTTAAATCCATAGCCCGCGACCTTCCGCCCCACCACTGCCTAGTGCTGGGCAAAGTTGTTAGAGACTTTCCAATAGTCGTTAAAGTCCGAGCACTAGACGTCAAAACCATGGGGGAAACACGCCTATTCTTCACGGGCAGCCGGGCTGAAGGCGTGAGTCAAGCTTTTCCAACAGCGTCCGGTTCCTTTGGAGAAAACTCCTAAAGGTTTTGGTTAAATCGTATTTTTCGGCTTCAGCCAAGGGCACCCAGCGGAGTTCTTCAGCGTCGTCTCCCGCCCGAAGCTCGCCGCCCTTGATTTTTACAAAATAGTCTATTATGACGAAGTGCCATTTTATTTCGCCGTTTTCGTCGCGGGTAATGTTGTCCACCACATCTATAAGCTCGGGTTCGGCGACTTCCAAACCCGTCTCCTCCTTGACTTCGCGGATAACCGCCTCCACCGTGGTTTCGCCAAGCTCCACCAAGCCGCCAGGAACACTCCACTTGCCCTTTCCAGGCTCGCCCCTACGCTTTTCCAACAAAATTTTACCATCACAAATTATTATGGCGCCAACACCCACAACAGGCTGACTCGGATAAAAACGCTTAACCACGCCTCTAAGCCTCCTTCGCCTTTAAGCATAGTAGGGCGTGAATGGCCTCCAAAGCCTTTCAGGCTCCTCGCCAATCAACGTCAAATCCTTATCCTTTGTGAGGGCCACTGCAAGGGCAGCAGCCGTGGCAACCAGCGACACAAAACCAGTATACTGCGTTACATATGTGAGTTCAACGGTTTGTGAAGCGAGTTTGAAGTGATAGTTTGCTGGATACTTTTTGCCTGTGTAAACGTCAACAGCCTGTGTGATTACGTCTCCTTCACCACGTTGGAGGAAGCCCTCGCCATCAAAACTGCCGTTAAAGTTTCTTATGAGCAAGTCTGCGTAAACAAATCCTCCAGCATAAAGTTCGATGCGAACTTTAGCTTTCAACTCCTCGATAAATAAGTCTTCACTCCTTTTGTTTGGGTCGTAAAGCAGCCCTGCGGCGCACAACCTTCTCATGAGCACTTTAGTTTCGCCTAACTGTATAATGTAAAGTTGTTCCCAAACATTTGGAAGCTGAACACATAAATAATCCAAATATGGTGTTCCGTTGCAAACATACTGTATTGTTGCAGCTTTTATTTGACCTCGAATGGACAAGCCGCTTGAAGCGTAAGCTGCTCCGAAAAGGAGGGCGGCCAAAAGCACAGCCATAACAGTCTTTGTGGTTTTGCCCAGTCCGGGGCTTTTGACAGGTGTTGGCGTGAATATTACGTATGCTGGCCATAAGGCTTGTTGTCTCGCAAGTCTAAACTGGACTAGCCTTTCCTTTTTAGCGACAAGCGGTAATAGTGCCACGCCCGCTATGAAGCCTCCTGCGTGGGCGAAGACCGCTGTGCTTCCACCGAGCCTTGCAAATCCGTAGATCACTTGGGTTGCAAACCAGAAAACCAAGTAGTAGGCGGCTTTCATTCTAAAGAACATTGGGATGTATAGAAAGAACCAACCCATCACAAGGGAGGTGCCGGGGAAAAGGATTAGGTAGGAGCCTAAAACTCCGCTTATGGCGCCTGAAGCGCCTATGGCTGGAATTACGTAGGCGGTTGCTCCGCCCAAAAAGCTGAAAGCGGTATGGAATATGGATGCAGCTATTCCGGAGACAAAGTATAGGGCGAGATAGCGTATTCTGCCCAAGGCTTCCTCGACGGCTCTTCCAAAAAGGTAGAGGAAATACATGTTGAATAGAATGTGGAAGAAGTCAGCATGCAAAAACATGGATGAGAAAATTCGGTAAAGCTGGGTTGGCATGGCGATCAGCGACGGGACAAAACCGCCGGCGCTAACCCAGTAATCGCTTATTTCCATGAAAAAGTTCTGGTAGGAAGATATTGCGTAAACTGCGATGTTTGCAATTATTAGGGCTATGGTTGCCCAAGGACGTGTTTTGGTGCGGACTGGGCCGCCCATCGGTATGCCGAGGCTTCTTTTAATGCTAAACACTCGGGTTCAGCTTCCTTGCTTTAAGAAAGGCTATGGCGCATTAAATAAATTTGCTGTTATTCATATCTTAGGGCTTCCACGGGCTTAAGCCTTGAAGCACGCCAAGCTGGGTAAAGGGCGAAAACAACGCTGACCAATAGGCCGAAGGCTATGGCGCCCAACAAGACCGTAAGCGTCAAAACCGGAGTTATAGCTATTCCGCCAGCAAGCGCGGCTTGGCCGCCTTGACGCACGCCAAATCCAACGCCGCCGTTGGCGCTGAATATTCTTACGACCAGTTCCGCCAGCGCCCAGCCTGTTCCAACGCCGATTAATGCGCCCATCAAGCCTATAAGGGCTGCCTCTGTTAGGAAGATTAGCAGTACTGTGCGGTTTTTCATTCCCAAAGCCTTTAAGATGCCTATTTCCCTTGTGCGCTCCATCAAAGAGACAATCATTATGTTCATTATGCCTATCCCCGCCACAAGAAGCGATATGGCGGCTATTCCAGCCAAGAATAGCTCTATGGTGGAGAAAACGCTTGAAATAATGTTTAGAACAGCCGTGGCAGACGTCACGGTGACTTGGCCGCCGAAAAGGCTTCTTATGGCTTTGGCAGTGCTTTCAATTGTCGTTTTATCATTGCTTTTCAACTTAACAATAATCATCTCGCACTTGTCTGTTCCAAAGAAGCTTTGCGCCTGCATTATTGAAATGTATATGCTTGTGTCAGACGGCCCGCCAATGCTGAAGCCGCCAACTTCTTGAAGAACGGCCACCACGTTGCCAGTGTATGTTTCGTTTCTGAGGGGTCGGGCCGTCGTGTTAGTCCATAGAATTTCCACCGTGTCACCAGCCTTGCAGAATATTGTTCCGTTGCTCCATGGGTCGCTTACCCGTTTTCCAACAACAACGGCGGTGTTTTCCGGGTTTAATGGAATCTCTCCGTTTTCGGCTATGAAAGTGCTACTGTAAACCTCCTTGTACGCTTTAAAGTCCACACCCACTACTGTTACGCGGCGAGCTTGGCCATCAGCATTTTTAATGTAGCCAATCCTTTGGATTATGGCCAGGGCGGTTGTCACGTTTTCTATTTGGCTTATTGTCTGTGTGTCGTTGACTAGCAGGCTGAAGCTTGCATCTCCCCCGCCTAATCCGCCGCCCGCTGAAACAATCAACGTGTCGGTGGCGAACCCCCTCCGCAGTTGGGTGGAGATAGCCACTTGTAAGCCTTGGGTTATGGAAAGTAACGCTACTATGGCAGCTATGCCTATGACAACGCCTAGCGTAGTTAGTGCGGCGCGGAGTTTCCGCAGTTTTATGGCGCTGAAAGCATAAAAGAATATGTCTTTCGGCTTCATGTCTTGTTCATCGTTTCCTTCACTATTGTGCCGTCAAGCATGTGTACTGTTCTAGTGGCTTCTGCGGCTAGGCGTTGGTCGTGGGTAACCATAACTATTGTTACGCCTTTTTCACGGTTCAACCTCTTCACAAGCTGGATTATTTCGTAAGCGTTTTTAGAGTCAATGTTCCCCGTCGGCTCGTCCATGAGTAGAAAACGCGGATTATTGGTTAAGGCTCTGGCTATGGCCACCCGCTGTTGTTCGCCTCCGCTGAGTTCGGTAGGCTTATGATTCATTCTATCAGCCAAGCCGACAGTTTCCAACAGTTCCGCTGCGCGTCTCCGCCTTTCCTCTTTTCCTACACCTGCAATAGCCATGGGAAGTTCAACGTTTTCTAGGGCGGTGAACCTTGGAATTAGGTTGAAGAACTGGAAGACAAAGCCTATTTTTCGCCTCAAATTGGCAAGTTCATTCTCATTAAGGGTTGAAACATCAACGCCGTCAACGAAAACTTTTCCGTCGGTGGGCTTGTCCAAGGCGCCTATAAGGTTTAAAAGCGTTGACTTCCCGCTTCCGGAAGGCCCGAGAACGGATAGAAATTCACCCTCTTCAACTTTTAGGTTAACGCCTCTCAGGGCTTCCACTGGAACCTTGCCAAGCATATACACCTTTCTGAGGTTGATGGTTTCAACAACAGCCATGGGGGAAGCCTCTCTACCTTGTTAGGTAACGCCATGCAAGCACTATGCCTATTGTGGCGAGAACCGCCGCGAACAAGCCCAGATACGTGAAGTCGAGTATGAGGGCTGATGCGTCCATGGGCAGTATGGTGAGCCTTCTAATGGCGTCCGTCAAGTATGTTAGCGGGTTTACTTTGGCTATGGCTTGCATCCAGTCTGGCATGAGGTTGACTGGAAAGAAAGTGTTGCTGGCGAACATTAAAGGCATAGTTATGAGGCTTACAAACTGCATGGGCCTCTCCATTCTGGTTGACCTAATGGAGAAAGCTATAAAAACCGACGAAAGCCCCACGCCCAAAAGGAATATGGCAGCGTAAACCCCTAGAAGGTTGAGCGGCGTAAAAGTGGAGCTGAACTGAAGCCCCAGCAGATAGGCAAGCACCAGAATCACCGTTGCTTGGAACATGGCTCGGAAAGTGGCGTTTAAGATTTTCGAGAATATTATGGCGGCCCGCGAAACAGGCGTACTTATCACCTTGTCCAAAAAGCCCAAACGGCGGTCCCAAACAATGGACATGCCGCTGAACATGGTCGTAGTCATAACAATCATTGAAACCATGCCAACAGCCATAAAACTGAAGTAGTCCGTAACGCCGAAAGTGTTCTGCATTATGCTGGAACCCATCTTAGCGAACTCTTGCGCAAGGGCGGTGCCATTAAGAAACACGTACCCGCTAGTTGGAGGGATAACAGCGCTCCCCGGAATTGGTATTGTTCCTTGCAGTTTTATGTTGTTGGCTGAGAATAACCCGCCAATATTCATAGATTTGCCGAGCAGTCCCATCCATATAAGGGGTTGGAGCACAAACATTACAAGCATGACTGGATCGTTAAGCCACTTTTTAAGTTCGCGGCGGGTTAAAGCCCATAATCCTTTAGCAAAGCTTGGATGACACTCATTTGTTGCAGTGTTCATCTTCCCCTAGCCCTCCTTAAGGTTATTCGTTGGGCTATGAAGGATTCTCTTGATTCTTCCATGTCGCGGATGGCCCGTCCCGTGTACTCCAAGTAAACCTCGTTTAGGGTTGGCTCTGTAAGCGAAAGCTTCGTCACTGTGAAACCCTTCCGCCTCAAAGCCTCAATGATAAGGGGGGCCGTTACCTCGCCTTTCGCAGCCTTAACACGGTAAGCTCCGTTTTCCTTTCGAACCTCCTTAACGTTTTCAACGCCGCGGATTATGTCCGTGACGTCGGCGTTTTCTTTAATGGTTATGGTGATTATGTCTCCGCCGAGGCTGTCTTTAAGCTCGCTGGGCGAGCCCGTCACGATTATTTTTCCGTGGTCGATGATGGCTATTCGGTCGCAGAGGGTGTCAGCCTCCTCCAAATAATGCGTCGTCATGAAAAGCGTCATGCCATACTCCTTTTTCAAACGCCGAATATACTCCCATGTGGCGGCCCGCGTTTGCACATCTAAACCCAAAGTGGGCTCGTCCAAAAACAGCACTTTAGGCCTGTTAATCAGTCCACATGCAAGCTCGAGTCTGCGGCGCATCCCGCCTGAATAGGTTTCAACCCGCTTGTCCTTAAACTCCGTCAGCTCTACAAGCTCCAGCAGTTCTAAGGCGCGTTTCTTGGCAATATCCCGCGGTATTCCATACAAGTCTGCACAGAGCATTACGTTCTCGTAGCCCGTTAAGTCTTCGTCCGCCGTGTATTCTTGGGGCACAACGCCTATAACCTTCCTAACCTCGTTGGCTTGTTTCACAATGTCGAAACCCAGCACAGACGCTGTGCCCTCTGTTGGTTTAAGCACCGTTATAAGCATGTTTATGGTTGTGGTTTTGCCTGCGCCGTTCGGCCCCAAAAAACCGAAGATTTCGCCCTCACGGACGCTGAAAGTTATATGATCGACGGCCACCAGGCTTTTGTTGAAAACTTTTGTTAGGTTTTCAGCCTTAATCACTTCATCCGTCAAGCCTTTTCACCCCGCAGTTTACGCTCTATATCCTCAAGCCTCTTGGCGGTTTCATTTATAACAGTCAAAGCCTCTTTTATGGCTGGCTCGCTGAACCGCTCCTCAAGGGTTAAGCCCAAATTAAACAAAGCCTCGAACAAACGCCTAAAAGCCTCGCTTATCTCCTCAGCTTTTTCCGGCTGGATTCGCCTAACCCAAAACGCGCCAATAAACGGCGGGAAAAGGAATTTTCTACCCATACGGAAGTGTACGCGCACTTTCCGCTGTTCTTCGAGAAGCTGTTTACCCTTGTCAGTTAACGTGTACCGTTTTACACCGCTTTCCTCAGCTGGCACTTCGCGAATGTATCCATTATCCTGAAGCCAAGCCAAAAGCGGATAAACAGAACCCGGACTAGGCTTCCAACATCCGCCACTGCGCTTTTCAATCTCGTTCATGATTTCCGAGCCGGACATAGGCTTCTCGTTCAAAAGCTCAAGCACTTGATAGCGCAAATAACCCTTAGGCACAGCAGCCATATGCCTCAACCAATGCCTGAACGGGGGAAGAGGAGGAGGCGAATATTCACAATCATCGAACATTATATATCACCATCGATATCAAATTCGATAAGCAAAATGCACACGTCACTTATAAACTTTGCCCACAACTTGGACAAAAGCCTATTCTATTATTGTTCCAACAGGCTTCCCTTCAACAGCCAACAACAAGTTTTCTGGTTTGAAGCCGTTTAAGACGCGGACTTTTATGCGTTTGGCCTTCAAGATTTTTACAGCCTCCGGGTCTAGGATTTGGTGGATCCCCGCCCTATGCTTGTCCTCGGCTAAAATCTTCGTCAGTTCTTCAAAGGTTAAGCGGTCAAGTTTGACAGCGTCTGGATGTTTCCGTGGATCCATATTATACACGCCTTCTTGATCTGTAGCCTTAACAATTATATTGGCATCTATACATTCAGCCACCAGAGCGGCGACCGCATCAGTGGTCATGCCCGGTTTTAAGCCCCCCAAAACCACGATTTTACCAGTTTTCAAGCATTCAGCCGTCTCTTTAACGCTTGTTGGGATTTTTTGACACGCATCTGCGCCAAGCATTTTTGCGAAAAGTTGGGCGTAAAGCCTTGAAACGCTTATCGCCAAGTCATCTTGGTCTTTTTCCGGCAAGCCCAGTTCTTTGGCGATTTTTATGAATTCTCTGGCTAGGGCGCCTCCGCCGACAACAACCGCCAACGTGTGGCCTCCAGCCTTTAGCCTTTTCAAGATTTTTGAGTATTCGCTTATCAGTTTGGTGTTTACTGGCGTAGCGATGACGGATCCGCCTAGGCGTATGACTATGCGCATTTTTTCCGCCTTAATTTAGAAAGATGAACGCCTAATGCTTAAAAGAATTTGTCCAGCTGCCCCTGTCTGGGTTTGGCTGTTTGCACTTCGATTTTTTCGCCGAAAACTATGCGCATGCCGTCGGTCGCCGCCACTGTTGGCGTTCCAGTTTTCTCCTCGATGAATTTTGCTTCTCGGGCTGGTCCCTGGAAAATCATTTGCATGCCGAGATGCGTTAAAACTGCTTGTTCTGGGCTGGCTGCCTCCACTATTTTTATGGCGTCTTCGGTTGTCATGTGGCCTTCCCACGGTTTGCCAGCTGGACGCATAACACACAGCATCAGCAGCCTCACACCCTCATAGTATTTGCCTATTCCCTCAAAATATTGGGTGTCGCTTGTGTAGGCAAAGTCGCCGAACTCTCTGGTTTCAAAGCGGAAACCCACAGCATCTGGATCTGTGTGACGGGCTTCTGTGGCTGAAACAGTCAAATTTGCCACTTGGAAACGGGTGTTTGGAACGGCTTCAACCAACTGCTCAACCATTTGCTGGTGGTATTTCGAAATGGATGACTCGCAGACGTTGTTGCCTCTTAAAACGCTTTTGGAGGCGGCGAGCACCCCGCGCTTTTTGGTCATGCCACGGGTCATTGCTTCAATGAGCACTTCCGCGTCCGTGTAGTGGTCTGGGTGGCTGTGCGAAACAAAGATGGCGTTAAGCTTTTGGGGATCCAAACCCTCACTTATAGAGTAGACAAGGCCTCCGGGACCCGGATCCAAATGTAGGTTTAGGTTTTCTTCGCCTAAAATGCGTATTCCAGCCGTGCGCCTTTTCTGGGTTATAGTTGTGAATCTCCCACCGCCAGTTCCGAGAAAAACTATTTCGTATGGCGCCATGCCTCATGCCTCTAGTTGGAATCACCAATTTTGTTTATGCATCCATATTTAGAATTCACCAAGGAAATATTTTAATACAGAGCTTATTTAGTGCGAGTGAGGTTGGGGGTCTTGTTCGAGGAGTGGGGGCTACTCGGCAATGTGCTTGTTCTTTTAGCCTCCCTAGTGGTTCTCGACAGGGCAAGTGACTGGGCTATAGTAAACAGCATTAAGGTTGCAGACATAACTGGTGTTGGAAGGACAACCATAGGCTTTATTCTTGTGGCTTTTTCCACATCGCTCCCGGAGCTTTGTGTTTCCATATTCGCTGCTTTGGGCGGAGAAAGCATGGGCATAGCTGTTGGAAACGTTTTAGGCTCAAACATTGTGAACATTTGCCTAATCCTCGGCGTGTGCTTTCTGGCAGCGGCTTTAAAGGGCTCCGAAACCATTAAAATTGTGCCAGCCATGGCTAAAGAGGAGATCGGAACCCTTTATTTTGGGCTTTTTGTTGCTTCAGTTGTCCCTTTAGCGCTTCTTTACATTGGTTACATTGGTTATGCAAGCAGAATTATCGGTGTGATTCTCTTGGCGATTTTCGTTTTCTACACATACCAACTTTCAAAGGTTAAGACGTTAAAGGAGGAAGGATCCTTAGGCGGGGAAAGACATAAGCTTCCAAAATACACATTTTTCGCTCTCTTAGGTGTTGTTTTGGTGGTTGCCAGCTCGTACTTCATTGTGGATTCCGCCACCTACATAGCCTTAAACGTAGGCGTTCCACCAGTAGTTATAGGCTCTACAATAGTTGCTTTTGGAACAAGCCTTCCAGAGTTGGCTACAAGCTTCGACGCCACCCAAAAAGGACATTTGGATTTGGCTTTAGGCAACATTGTTGGAAGCTGCTTCATAAACATAACATGCATTTTAGGCGTGGCCCTAATAGGCTCACCGTTAGCCGTCAACATGACGGCCTTCTCCCAGCTTGTCATGTTCTCGCTTATAACAAACCTTCTCTTGTGGTATTTCCTGTCCAGCGAAAAAATAAGCTGGAGGGAAGGCGCCATACTGCTCGTAATGTATGCCATCTTCCTAGCAACAAGCTTCGGAGGCTACCAACAAACGTAGAAATAGCTTAAATAAGCGGTTTCTAACCGTTAAAAGCGAAGGTTTATGGCGGAAGCCAAGACTAAGCCCAAAGTGAAAGCTTTAGCGCTTTTTTCCGGCGGTTTGGACAGCAGCCTCGCTATAAAACTAATCAAAGAGCAAGGCGTAGATGTTGAGGCTATAACTTTTATTACACCTTTTTATTCAGCCAAGTCGAATGGTTTCAGCCTTGAAAGGGCAGCCCAACAGTTAAGCGTACCATTAACTGTTGTGCGTTTAGGTTTGGATTACCTGCGGGTTATCCGCAAACCAAGGTATGGCTATGGAAAGCATATGAACCCCTGCATAGACTGCCGCATCTACATGCTCAAAAAAGCCAAACAATACGCGAGGCGTACAGGCGCCGACTTCATAGTAACCGGCGAAGTTTTAGGCGAACGCCCCATGTCCCAGAACTGGAAAGCCTTAAAAATCGTCGAGGAGGAATCCAGCCTTAAAGGAAGGCTGCTGCGACCATTATCCGCCAAGCTCTTGCCGCCAACACAGCCGGAAAAGGCTGGAATCGTGGATAGAAACAAGCTTTTAGACATTAGGGGGCGATCGCGCAAAAGGCAGTTGGCTCTTGCAAGGGCTTACGGCATAACCGAATACCAGTCTCCAGCCGGCGGGTGTCTACTAACCTACAAGGAGTTTGCGGCTAAACTCCGCGACTTGCTGACGCATAAAAAACGCGTTTCTATGACTGATTTGGAGTTGCTGAAGGTTGGACGCCACTTCCGCTTTGGAAAAAACAAGATAATCGTGGGAAGAAACCGCGAAGAAAATCAGAGGCTGCTGGAGCTCAAAGCCAAAAACGACTATTTCTTTGAGGCGCAGGGCTGCGGAAGCCCCATAACACTTCTGCAAGGCCCCAAAACAAGACAAGCCATAAAAACGGCTGCAAGGCTAACAGCGTACTATTCAGACCAGAAAAGGGGCATAGTTCACGTGAAATACGGCAGGACAAAACTGGAAAAAAGCCTTTTTGTGGAAATCCCAAGCAAAGAAGAAGTAGAACAACTGCGAATAGAATGACCTGATGGATAGGTTAATTCTCGAATGGCTTTCTAAAGAAAGCGTCGCATCCTTAAGCCAATTGATGGAAAATTTTAAGTCGAGTTTTAAGGCTTGATATTTTACGAAGGTAGGCATGAAAAGGATAGTCTCTGAATTACTGTTGACGTTGTTATTAATGACGTTGTTATCATTATCGCTTAACATCAAAACAGTCAAGAGTGCATGGTCTGGAACTGTTTACATTAGGGCTAATGGAAACGTAGACCCTCCCAACGCTCCGGTGGTGACAGACGATTATGTTACATATAATTTGACGGATGACATTACTGGAGGTGGAATTGTTGTCGAGAGGGATGACATTATTATTGATGGTGCGGGGTTTAACATTTCCAACTGCGATGTTGGTGTGGATATTTCGTATAGAACAAATGTAACGATTAAAAATTTGAATTTTGAGTATTGTGGTCAAGGCATATATCTCGAATCGTCTTCAGAAATTAATGTTGTCGAGAACAACTTTAGGGTTTACGACGGCTGCTGTGGCATATACCTTAACAACTCACAAAACAACACTATCATGGGAAACACCATCGTAGGAGACTATTATCCCGGCCACTTTCCAGAATGGCAGTTTGGAATATTTCTAAGAGACTCCCATTATAACGATGTTACAAGCAACAATTTGACGGAAAACTTGTTCACCATATGGCTTAATTGTTCCAGTCATAACCGAATAGTCGGAAACAACATAACCAAAAACTATGAGGCGTTAAGGCTTTGGTACGGCTCAAATCGCAACATTATCGGTTCGAATAATGTCTCCCTTAACGCCTATGGCCTCTATGTTGTAGAGTCAGATGAAAACAGCATAGAGGAAAACACAATTAACTTCAATAATAATACTGCAATAAATTTTGATGGCTCTTCATACAACTACATTTTGAAGAATAATATTGTTGGAAACAATGATGGCATATGGTTGAGCTATTCGTCGGAACATAACTGGATATTGGGAAACAACATATCAAGCAATGTATGCGGAATGGGGTTTGGGGATGCCTCAAGCAATATTATATATCACAACAATTTCATCGACAATATACTGCAAGTATTTGACTCCCACTGGAGTTCTCCATGGGTTCCAGCCTCAATAAACATTTGGAACAATACCTATCCATCCGGTGGAAACTATTGGAGCAACTATACAGGCGTGGACGTGTATAGTGGTCCTTATCAGAATGAAACTGGCAGTGATGGTATAGGCGATACACCGCACATCATTGATGCCAACAATACGGACTATTACCCACTTATGGCTCCATTTAACACTTTTGATGCCGGTGTTTGGGATGAAACAGTCTATAGAGTTGATGTTGTAAGCAACTCCACAATTTCAAATTTCAGCTTTGACATTGACAATAAATGTATTATTTTCAACGTTTCTGGCGCTGATGGGACGGCTGGCTTCTGCAGAGTAGCCATTCCAAAAAGCCTCCTGTGGGCTGATGATAGATGGATAATCCTTGTAGACGACCAGATAGTAACAGACTACAACAGATTTGAAGATGAGAATTTCACATATCTCTACTTCACCTACAACCACAGCACACATAGGGTTATAGTTCAAGGAACCAACGTCATACCAGAGTATCCATCAAGCATAGCTCTACCACTGTTAATGCTCACCCTTTTAGTAAAGACAATCCTCTTAAAGAGGAAAAATAAGGCAGCAAAACACTACCCCCTTTTTCTCGAAAACTATGGCTTTTGCAAGGCTAACAGCCACCATTCAGACCAGAAAACTGGGAAAGTGCACGTAAAATATGGAAAAGAAAAATTAGAGAGAAGTGTTTTTGTGGATAGACCAAATAAGGAGGAAATAGAACGACTAAGAATAAAATAAAGCCTCTGAAAATCTAGAGGGCTGGCGGCTATTGGCTTTTCCAGCGCCCAAAAATTGTTGGAAGAATTCTAGAGAGGAGGGGTACAGAAAATAAAATTGAGGATTACTCCATTTTCCACAGCTAAAATCTATGGGAGAATAAAGCATAAGGGTGGACATACGGCGAAAAATGCTCTGCATTTTATTTGTTTGTTGTGGCGAGGGCGACTGAAAGGAGTAGGATTGACCCGCCCACGAGGATGTTGATGTTGACTGGCTCGTGCAGCAGTGCCACTCCTCCTACAACGCTTATTGCTGGAATTAGGTAAAGCTGAATGGCCAGTTTTGAGACTGTTCCTTGGCTTACGAGCGTGTAGAACAACAAATAGCCGGCAAATGTGCTTAGAAACGACAAGTATAGGACGGAGAGCCACCCGCTAGGCGAAAGCCCAGCTGCCTCAATTAAAAAGTTCTCGGAGAGAAGTGGCAACATCAAGAGTGTTCCAGTCAGTCCCGCCCAAACTGTAACTGACACGGCGCCATACTTATCAACCAAGGGCTTCGAGAGAACCGAGAAAAACGCGTAGGATAGCACCGCCAAAAGGGCTTCTAAAGGCCCCAGAATTGACATGATTGAACCGAAGTCCAAGTTAGGCAGCGAGATGATGACTGCTCCAATAATGCCCATGGCTAGGGCGAGCACAAGCCTTCCGCCTATTCGCTCTTTCAAGAAAAATTTGGACAAGACAGCTACAAAAACGGGGCCAAGAGAGGAGAGGAGGCCAGCCGAGCTTGAGGAAACAGTTATTTCTGCAAAGTTAAGCGATAAATGGTACATGGGAACCATAAAGATGGCAACAGTTAAGAGCCTCGGAAAATCTTTCCTTTCAAACCCGGTTTTTGGTTTGCCGACCAGCGGAGCAGATGCAAGAAAACATGCGCTTGCAATAAGCCATCTAAGCAAAGCTAAGTTAACCGGGGAAAGCTTAGCAACAACACTTCGAATTGCAACAAACGCCAACCCCCAAAAAACACTGAGGACTACTAAGAGACCATACGTGCTGGCTTGCCGCCAAATTTTGCCCTCGCCTTTTTCCAGCTGCGAGACCGTCAGCCTCCACCTCGGCTTTATTTTCAATACCTTTTTGGAGATAAA